>CAZUYM010000153.1:0-3160 GCA_964624805.1 uncultured Planctomycetia bacterium | reverse complement strand
TGATCTCCTGAGTCCCCGATCCCCGGTACTACCCCGGACCTGTCCCCAGGCCTTCCACATCTTGAATCAAAACAGTATCGTTGATATAATAAGCTCCAAAGGAAAGGTGATATGGAAGGAGTTTCTAAAAAGTCATCAAAGGGTATGCTCGGCGTTTTTACGCTGGTGATGATAAACCTCGCGATCATATGCACGCTGAGGGGATTGCCCATACTCGCGAAGGAAGGGCTTTCACTGATATTCTATTACGTGGTTGCGGCGGTGATGTTCCTTATTCCGGTATCTCTGATAACGGCGGAGCTTGCCACCGGCTGGCCCCCCGAGGGACCCGGCGGAGTTTATATCTGGGTCAGGGAAGCTTTTGGTGAAAAGCTGGGATTCCTTGCTGTATGGCTGCAGTGGATACAGAACGTTATATGGTTTCCTACGGTACTTTCTTTTCTTGGCGCTACTCTGGCGTATCTCTATGACCCCGCGCTCGCGACTAACAAGCTCTACATGGTATGCATAATACTTGCATCATACTGGGGCGGTACGATAGCGAGTTTTAGAGGTATGAGGACGACGGGGCTGATAAGCGCAATAGGAGTTATCGGCGGCATTTTTGTTCCGGCAGTTTTTCTTATCGGTCTTGGCGTGGCATGGCTCGTTTCTGGAAATGCCTCCCATATAGTTTTTTCGGCAAGAGATATTATTCCCGCCACTTTCGATATAAACAAGATCGTTCTTCTCGCGGGAGCGATGCTGATCTTTTCGGGGATTGAAGTTTCGGCTGTTCACGCCGAGCAGGTGAAGGATCCCAAGCGCGATTATCCGATGGCAACATTTCTGTCTGCCGGGATAGCTATCATCATACTTATGCTCGGGTCCCTGGCTATAGCCGTTGTGCTTCCCAAAAATGATATAAGCCTTGTTGCCGGGATCATGGAAGCGTTTTCCCACTTTCTGGACAGGTTTGGCATAAAATGGCTTATTCCCGTGGTGGCTGTCCTGATAGCTGCCGGGTCGATCGGGGAGCTATGCTCATGGATCATAGGTCCCAGCAAGGGGCTTTATACCACGGTGAAACACGGACATCTTCCGCCGGCATTGAATTATCTCAACAAAAACGGAGTGCCCACGCGTATCTTATATGTGCAGGCTGTTATAGTCACCTTACTCTCTTTTGTTTTTTTGCTTATGCCCACAGTGAGCAGTTCTTACTGGATACTGTCGGCTCTATGCATACTTCTTTATCTGATAATGTATGTTCTTCTTTACGCGGCCGCTATACGGCTGAGGCATGCCAAGCCGGAAGTTCCACGGGCCTATTCTGTTCCCGGTGGACTTGTGGGGATGTGGATCGTAGCCGGGGTTGGGATACTGGGTGCGATATTCACCATTATTATCGGATTTTTTCCTCCATCACAGCTTAGGACAGGCAGTATAGTTTTTTATGAAGGGTTTCTGATAACGGGTACCATACTTATGTGCGCGGCCCCCTTCATAGTAACCCTTTTCAAAAAACCTTCATGGACCCCAGAGGGATAGAGTCCTATCCGAACGATATACGAGAAAGCTATTTAGCTATTTTAGACCCGCACATAGTACAAAGCGATTTTGACATTATCGGGCAGTATGCCGATGCCAGACATTTTATCCCGATCAGAAGAACGATGAAGACGATCATGAGTACCACTATCTGTATGAACAATTTGCCGCTCATAAAACCCTCCTTTTTTTTCTAGTATATAGTGCAAATGTAGTGGATGCAAGCAGCTCTGTCTTTCAGGATTGACTATTTGGCCCGTAGGAGTAGAATGATGGGGTAGATGATGTAAAGATCCTGTGTTGCAAATTAAGGAAGGTCCTGCATGAAAGTCTCAAGAAACTCCATTGTCGGCATCTTTACTCTTATCATTTTTATTTTTCAATCAATATGCCTGTTGTCTCCGGACGCGTATGCCAATTGCAGACCGGGTCACGGAGATGGTGGCGGAGACAGTGGCCATAATAATAGTGGAGGGGCTTGGGGGGGCGCTGCTGTCGGAATAGGTATTCTGGGAGCCGCAGCTGCCGCATCGCAGCACCGGCAGAGACAGAGGGCCGCCACCAGGGTGACCAGCACTTCATCGTATAATCCCGAAAGCGGGATAACGACGACTTCACAGCTCAATCCTGACGGATCCCGTACAATGACAAGAACAGACGAGAACGGTAATGTGCTTTCTCAGGATGTTATACCGCCCAGAGGCCAGCGCGGCGCATCGGCCAGATCTACGGATACGGAAACAGGTGTTACTACTGTCTCTGTCGGTAATCCGGACGGATCGCATACGATCACGGTTACTGACGCGAACGGGAACGTGATCTCAACGCATAATACAGGACAGAGTCCTCCTTCGATCACAGCAACGGATCCGGGAACAGGTGTTACCACCACATCTACCGGCAATCCTGACGGGTCCCGTATAATAACTACGACCGACGCGGCAGGCAATACCACGACCAGTACAGTGCCGCCTCCGGGGCAGACTCCTCCTTCGGCCAGCTCTACGGATACTGAGACAGGTGTTACTACGACATCTGTCGGTAATCCAGATGGGTCTCATACAATAACAACGACTGACGCGAACGGCAATACTACGACCACCACGACACCTCCTCCGGGGCAGAGTCTTCCGTCAGCGAGCTCGTACGATCCGGGAACCGGAGTAACAACCACTTCCCAGGGTAATGAGGATGGAAGCCGTACCGTGACGCAGACTGACTCAGCAGGGAACGTTATTTCGCAGGAAGTGCGGAATTAAGTAGTGATCAGTTAAGAAGGAGGTTCGAATGGACAGTCCTATATCCGGAGCTAAAAAACTTTCTACACCGATGTTCATTGTTTTTGTATTGTCAAAGGTGGTGCTGGGTATCGGTATAGGCGTTTTGCTATACGCTTATCTTGCCCCGTACGGATGGTGGTTTCTCGGGGTAGGTCTTATATTTTCGCTGATCTGTCTAGCGGTTGCCGTTAAAAAGCCGGAGGGAAGAAAGGTAATATGAAAAAAATTCTTAAGGTGTTTCTTATAATTGTCATTCTGGCAGCGGGACTGTTACTTTTTAAGGATCCGTTGATAAAATTCGCCATTGAGACATCTACAGCAGCTTTGTTGGGGGCGCCTGTCAAGATAGG
>CAZUYM010000152.1:0-3167 GCA_964624805.1 uncultured Planctomycetia bacterium | reverse complement strand
AACAAGGAGCGAAGCGACGCAGGATCCGCAAGCCGTAGGCGCAGCGAAAAAATATCGGAAGGGGCGGGATCTTAATCTCAATCTCAACCTTAATCTTTAGTAGCTTGTAGTTGACAAAATACTGAATACTAAATACTGAATACTAAATCGGAGGAATGATGAGCGATAAATATCTGGTAACAGGCGGGGCGGGGTTTATAGGGTCTAACATCGTAGAAGAGCTTGTCAAAAGAGAAGCGGATGTACGTGTTCTTGATAACCTGTCAACGGGTAAAGAAGAGCATCTTAAGCCTTTTATGGATAAGATAGACTTCTGTAAAGGCGATATCCGTAACGAGGATGACGTAAGGAAAGCGCTCAAAGACGTGGATTATGTCATACATCAGGCTGCGCTCAGGAGCGTGGCTAAAAGCGTAGAGCAGCCGGTCCCGACCAATGATGTCAATGTTAACGGAACGATGAATATGCTGGTGCTTTCAAAGGAAGCCGGCATAAAAAGGCTTGTATACGCTTCAAGTAGTTCCGCTTACGGGAATTGCGACGTTTATCCGCAGAAAGAGTCGTTTGCTACTAATCCGATATCGCCATATGCCGTAAGTAAGCTGGCCGCTGAATTATACTGCCGTATGTACTCGATGACCATGGGGCTTGAGACGGTAAGCCTGAGGTATTTTAACGTTTTCGGTCCCAGGCAGAACCCGGAATCGAAGTACTCGGCGGTTATCCCGGCTTTTATTTCGATGCTTGTCAAGGACCAGCCCTGCACTATAGACGGAGACGGAAGCCAGTCCAGGGATTTTACCTATGTTGCCAATGTGGTTGACGCTAACCTCGCGGCATGCAAAGCTGAGGGCGCGTCGGGCCTGGCGTTCAACGTCGCTTGCGGTGAGGATTATTCCGTGACCGATGTGGCGGAAGGCATAAAGAAGATACTGGGGAAAGATATTGAATCCCTTTATGGCCCCAGGCGTCCCGGTGACGTTATGAAGACGTACGCGGACATAAGCCTTTTGAAAGAAATACTCAAAGTAGAGCCCCGGGTTAAATTCCATGAAGGCCTTGAGAAGACAGTTGAGTGGTTTGTGAATACGGGGATAGAATAGAGAGCTCATAGCTTATGGCATGGAGCAAGGAGCAGGGCGCATGGGGATATCAGATATCTGACATCTGTAATCTGAAATCTAACGTAGGGGCAAACAGATAGCTCATAGAAACTGCCCCATGAGCCAAGAACAGAAGTATGCGAACAAAATTATGACCAACAAAAAAAGACATATACTGGGCATATCGGCGTTCTATCATGATTCGGCTGCCGCACTTGTGAGTGACGGTGAAATAGTGGCTGCCGCTCAGGAGGAAAGGTTCACGCGAAAGAAGCATGATCCGTCGTTTCCTGAAAAGTCTGTGGAGTATTGCCTGAGCGAGGCGGGAATAACTATAGAGGACGTGGACGTAGTCGCTTTTTACGACAAGCCTTTTATAAAGTTTGAAAGGTTGCTTGAGACGTACGTGGCTTACGCGCCTTCGGGGATCAGGTCGTTCATATCCGCGATGCCGCCCTGGATAAAAAAGAAGCTGTTCCTGAAAGAACATATAAAAAGCGCGCTGGGATACGAGGGGACGGTACTATTTCCCGAACATCACCATTCCCACGCGGCAAGCGCGTTCTACCCTTCGCCTTTTGAGAAAGCGGCGTTACTTACCGTTGACGGGGTAGGCGAATGGGCTACCGCGAGTTTTGGAAAAGGAGAGGGTAACACTATAGAGCTTTACAATGAAATAAGGTTTCCTCATTCTCTCGGTCTTTTATATTCGGCGTTCACGTATTATTGCGGGTTCAGGGTAAATTCAGGGGAGTATAAGCTTATGGGGCTGGCGCCGTACGGGGAACCCCGTTATGCGGACCTTATTCTGGAGAACCTTATAGATATTAAGGATGACGGTTCTTTCAGGCTGGATCTGGAGTATTTTAACTATTGCACGGGTCAGACGATGACCAGCCGGAAGTTCCATAAGCTTTTCGGCGGGCCGCCGAGAAAACCGGAAAGCGATCTCGAGCAGAAACATATGGATCTGGCGAAATCGGTGCAGGTGGTTACCGAAAAAGTTATGATGAACATGGCAAAGCATGTTCACGAGGCTACCGGAGCTAAAGACCTTTGCCTGGCCGGCGGCGTGGCGCTGAACTGTGTCGCTAACGGGAAGATCCTCAGAGACGGCCCGTTCGACAATATATGGATCCAACCCGCTTCGGGAGACGCCGGAGGGGCGCTCGGCGCGGCCCTTATAGCATGGTATGAGTATTACGGCGAAGATAGGAAGGTTCCGGAAGCGAGCGACCATCAGAAAGCGAGCCTGCTCGGGCCGTATTATCCCGATGAGACAATAGAGAAGTATCTTATCGATAACGATATTCCGTACCAGAAGATGGAAAGGGAAGAGCTTAACACGTCTGTCGCGGAACTCCTGGCGACGGAGAACGTTGTAGGCTGGTTCCAGGGCAGGATGGAGTTTGGTCCCAGGGCTCTGGGGGCCAGAAGTATACTTGGCGATCCCAGATCAGAAAAGATGCAGTCGATAATAAACAGGAAGATTAAGTTCCGGGAATCGTTCAGGCCTTTCGCGCCAAGCGTACTCTTTGAGCATACGAAAAAGTACTTTGATCTTGATTCGGAGAGCCCTTATATGCTCCTGGTCTCGCCCGTTAAGGACGAAATAAAGAAGAATGTGGATGAACTGAAAAAGATAAGAGGGCTGGATAAACTGAAGACTACGAGGTCGGATCTTCCGGCTATAACACATGTGGATTATTCTGCAAGGGTCCAGACTGTCAAAAAAGAGGATAATCCCGAGTATTATGACATGATACGGAAGTTCTGTGAAGATCACGACTGCCCGCTTGTCATCAATACGTCCTTCAATGTGCGGGGCGAACCCATCGTATGCACACCGGACGATGCCTACAGGTGTTTTATGCGTACGAACATGGATTATCTGGCGATCGGGTCGTTCCTTATCGATAAGAGGAAGCAGGATCCGGCGAAGCTGCGGATAGAAGAAGTAGATGAGTTTGAGCTGGATTGATCAGCTTGCAGCAGGGAGCTTGGAGTAGAGAGCTTGGAGCAGGGAGCTTGGAGCTTGGAGGAGGGTTGAGGTAAAGGAAGAAC
>CAZUYM010000151.1:0-3239 GCA_964624805.1 uncultured Planctomycetia bacterium | reverse complement strand
TCTTTTTCGCTCATCTGTTCTCCTTGATGAAAACATGATTTACGAACATGTTAATGTGAGTAAATCATTTGTTTGAATTGACCCTTGACATCACAGATGTCAAGGGTTCGTTCGGCCAAACACCTTATGTTCATTGTGATCCATAAGTTGTGGCCTCACTAAAATATCCGGCCGGCGCTTGAACTATGTCTTCCACTACTGTTCTTTTTTTGTTAAGGTCGCTTACCTTCTCCTTCGAGATCACAAGCCGCGCGTTTGCCATCTGATCTTCCAGCGTGACATATTCAAAGTCGCGGAATTTATACCCACTCACGACAGTTTTGACTATGTCCAGGATCTCCAGGACCTTGCTGGCGTTAAGGTCGACCGGTTCCCCCTCCTGCTGCTTGTCTTCGATCTTAAATTTGAGGAGAAAAGAATTATCTTCGGGGCCATCGATAAAGCTGCCTTCGGCGCTCTTGAAATCAAAAGACTCTGACAGCTTTCCTTCCCCCCGAAAATCTATCTTCATTCTATTGGCCATCTGAGCGGCCAGGAACTCCGGCATCGTTATTGCTTTCAGGTAAAAGTTCCCCCGCCAGAAACCTATATCGCTCAGTTTCGTCGGAGGGCTTCTGAAAAACTCATCAAGGACTTTTTTCCTTGTATCTTCCCCCACTCCGATCTTATTGAAGACCTTTTCGATAGATCTCTCTTTTTTCGCCTGCGGTGTAAGGTTGATGCTGAAGAGCGTCCGCTTGAAAGACTCGCTTCTCGAGATGTTCCGGTACATGCTTTGTTTTACGTCATTGACGTATTTTATTATGACTACCTGCAGTTCGGGAAGACGCGCGTCCTGAGTAATGACACAATAGAACTCTATATCCGCATCCGTGCTTAAAACGACGCGTGAAGCCACAAGAATAAGGTTGCTTATTTCATCCCACGCTTCCTCGCTTATTCCAAGCCCCATATCCAGAAGGCCTTTCATGGGATAGTATATTCCCATGGTCGACCCCGTAACGATGACCTCCACGTCCATGTTGTATTCGGTCTTACAGACCATCTGCACGGCTTCCGGAAGCTTTTCTTTGGGATATGTAGGGATGCACGCCGGAAGCATCAGCGCCACCGCTACCAGCAGCGTCAGGCCCGCCATCGCCAGGGTGTTCTTTTGCATTCGGAGTACTATCTTATCAAGCATTTCCGTTCCATTTCTCGTCCGGTTTTTTATCATCACCCGAAGTTAGCGGATCTGCGTTATCCGCATTCTCTTTGTGACCGTATTCCTTAAAAATAGCAATAATCTCGTCGTACTCAAGCTCTTCCCTTTCCAGCAGTTCTTTAGAGAACCTATCCAGCAGTTCGCGGTTCTCTTCTAGAGTTTTCTCGACTTCCGACAGGCATATCTTCATTATCTTATTCGTATCATTGTTGAGCACCACCCTGATGTCTTCTGACAGCTGTTCTTTGGGTATAACCGAGAAATCTCCTACATACCCCGTATCGCCCATGCCGTAAGTCCAAACCATGCCGTGAGCGTATCTCATCGCCTGGCTGAAATCACTGTTGCCGCTTCCCCCCACACCCGTAGTGGTGGTGTGGTACTTTAACTTTTCTGCGGCGTATCCTCCGAGAGAGATCATTATCTCCGCCAGAAGCTGTTCTTTGCTGCGGGAGTGCAGTTCTTCTTTCTCAGGAGACCATACTACCCCGAGACTGCCTCTCCTCGGTATTATGCTGGCCTTGAAGACCGTCCTTGCCGGAGCTCTGAGGAACGTAGTAATGAGATGTCCCGATTCGTGACACGCCGTCATTTCTTTTTCTCTCGGCGTGACCGTAAGACGATGTTTTATTCCCAGGTCCACCCGTTCAAACGCTTCGCTGACCTCTTTAAGACCGATAACTGTCTTTTTGTTCCTCGTCGCGATCAGTGCCGATTCTTTCACTATGTTAGCTATATCGGCGGGACTTTTCCAGACAGCCCTGCGCGCAAGACGTCCGGTATCAAGGTCCGTTTCCGCCTTAACCTTCTTGAGGTAGAACTTGAAAAGTTTTTCGCGGTCTTCCTGTGACGGTCTTGTTACAACAAATTTTCTGTCAAACCTTCCAGGCCTGAGAAGCGCCTCATCAAGATGCTTTTCGTCCGCGTTAGTCGCGCCGATCACAACCAGGTTATCGTCTTTGCCTTTAAGGCCGTCCATCTCCGCGAGCAACTGGTTGAGCGTGGTGTTGCCTTCCTGTCCGCCCATAAAACTGAACGATCGCGACCTTGCTATGGCATCGATCTCGTCTATGAAGATAATACAACCACCGAAGCCGTATGCCAGATCCCTCGCTTTTTTGAAAAGTTTTCTCACTCTCGAAGCCCCGACACCCACGAATACTTCGACGAATTCACTTCCCGACATAGAAATGAACGGCATGTCGGCCTCGGTAGCTATCGCCTTGGCCAGGTAGGTTTTCCCGCATCCCGGAGGCCCGAGCATTAGAAGCCCCTTAATTACGCTTCCTCCCATTTTATGGACGTCCGCCCTGTCTTTGATCAGCTGGACAACCTCCCATGCCTCCTCTTTCGCGTCATCCATCCCGATAACGTCATCCCAGGTTATAGAAACGTCTTTGCCTTTGATAGGCGCTTTGTCAAGCTTCGCGAAACCGCCGCGCAAAAATGTGAGATACATGAACACAAAGATACCGGCATGTATGCCCGCCATGATGAACTGAACAGGCATGGTGGCAAGCGTCATCTTCCGGTAAAAGGATTCCAGGGACATCATTCCTATGACCGCCAAGACAAGCAGCGTGCTAACTACAAAAAACAGTATTATCATCACCTTATACTGCCTGAGATACATCTTTGTTTTCCTGCTCAGCATATCGCTTCTCCTTTAATTTATCCAAAAATAATTTAGAGATACCCCTCTATTACAGTGCTTTTTCCAGCGCATCGAGTTCCGCGAGCGCTTTTTCCAGCTCGTCCTCTTTCGGAGAGATGCCGTGCCATTCGGCCTTGTTCTCGACAAAAGAGACGCCTTTGCCCTTGACCGTGTGCGCTACTACCATCTGCGGCCTGCCTTTGACTCCTTGAGCCTTTTCAAATGCCTTATCCAAGTCTTCAAGGTCATGTCCATCCGCTTCTATCGTGTACCAGCCGAAACTCTCCCACTTCTTCCGGTACTCGCCAAGGTCCATCACTTCACAGCAAAACCCGTCTATCTGCAGCTTATTAAAATCTATTATCCCGCAAAGGTTGTCCA
>CAZUYM010000150.1:0-3266 GCA_964624805.1 uncultured Planctomycetia bacterium | reverse complement strand
TCCGAAGCCCTGCAGGTGCCCGTTATTTCGGTTTTTAATAAATTTCAAGAGACTCCTTTTCTAGGAGACGGGGCGAAGACCCTTCTGGTGGCCAAGAGCACCGAAGTGGACCGGAAACGTATGATGAAAAGGTGGAATGCAAAAGCAGAGGACATATCGCAAAAAAGATTGGTCTTTCAGCCGCTAAGGGAAAAGTCGCATAACGGGGGCGTCTATCTTACAACGCTAAGAAATGGATCTTTGGGCCTGGAGCAGGCCGCCTGGAGCTATGAGGGGCCGGAGCCCAGGGGTATTGCGTTCAGAGAAGATGTCGCCGTCATCGGCTTTGTGGACCGACTTGATGTGGTGGATTCGCGCGACGGCAGCCTATTAAAAACAATCCGGCATCCTCATTTCCGCAACCTGCATTCCGTATATTTTTCACCGGACCCCCGCTATCCGAACCGTGTCCTTATATCCAGCACGGGAGTCGACCGTTTGTTTGAAGTTGACATTGAATCCGGCGATATCGTCTGGGAATGGAACGCTTGGGAGCACGGATATTCACGCCATCCGCTCGGATATTACCTGGTCCAAAAAGGAAAATCTCCCGTAAATGCAAAAGATGCACGGATCTTGTCTGAAACGGATATTTTGAAACAAGTCGAATCCGGGAATAGATTCCAGGAGGATGGCCCGAAAGCCGTTCTTCCCGTGGATCTTTCCCGGGAGCTGAAGCCTTTAGGATTAGAGAACTGGCAAAGGTCCGCGGATCCCAATTGGGCGTCTTATGGAAAGGATTCGGATGAGATTTTTTCCACGCTTGCTTTGCAGGGTCAGATCGTAAAGATCGATCGAAAGAGCGGAGCGACCCAAGTGGTTTTTAAAGACCTGGTCAACCAGGCCCACGGGATGATCCCTTTCCGGGACGGCTATGCTGTTACCAACACAAGAGATGGGAAGGTCTTTATCCTTGACGGGAAATTCAAACTCCAGAAGATTTATGACTTTTCTGATTTTCCGGTCCAGAAGAGTGGGTTCAAATCTGATTTTGAATGGCTGCAATTCACTTATCCGATAGGAGATGGTTCCTTGCTGGCCACGGTGGATGACCGCCGTTCTCAAATTTATGTTTGGGACCCACGGTCGGAAAAATACACAATCTATCCTTCAGATCCGAACTGGGCCATTCAGCTTATAGCCAATGGGGCCATCCCCCAAAGGGAGAGCGAAGCGGAGCGAAGCCTTCCCGAAGGGAACATCCTACGATCTCAGCCGACGGACAAGCCCGAAGCGCCGAGCATGGCGGCGGAGGACTCGTCTGGGGTGTCCCCCGCTGAGATGGCCCCGGGAACACCGGCGCCCGCTTCAACCGAAGGCAGAAAAAAATCAGAATTATCGCGACGGAATTTTCTAAAGATATTCCTGGCTACTGCTGCTATCGGGCAGCTATTGTCAGGGCAGTCAAGAGGGGCGACAGCGCGCAAATCCGCCCAGACTATCGTGCCGGCCTCGGATATACCCGGATTTACGATTCCGCTCTCTTATGCCAACAAGGGAAAAGCGGTCCTGCTTTCCTACAATCCGATATTTGACGGATATTATGAACAGCTGTTAAGAGCCATTCCGCAGGATATGGAAGTCCTGGTCGTTCTTGACAAAACGTTCGTCTATTCTTTCAAAAGATTGCTTAATAAAGCAAAACGCAAAAAACCGGTTAAGGCCGTATCTTTTGATACGGGAGCCGTCCCTAAAATTTCCATATGGGCCGCCCAGAATCCGTTTATCTACGCGGAAGATCTTACCGGCAAGCCGCTTGTGATGCTCCCCGATAAACGGGAAATTATTTTCAAAGGAGAGGGCGACAAGTTGGAACGGTCTGTCCCTGATAAAGTAGCGGAATGCACTGATGCCGGGCTGGCAAGACTGCCATTTTTTGTTCTGGGCGGGGATATGCTGGCCGGAAGGGCCGGTAATAAAAATTACGTCTTTATAGGGCAGGAGACCCTCCTGTTGAATTATGCGCTTAGAGGGCATCGTCTTTCTGAGGAGGAGCTTCTCCGCGAAATGAGCACCTTCTTCAGAAGGAAGATGGGCGCGACCCTTGTTATGCTCCCGTCATACAGGGCAGCTTCCGACATAGACACCCAGCTTACATTCGCTCGTGACAGCAGCGCACTTCTCGGTTCCCTGAAAATCGGCTTGGCTGAAATGTTCAGGCAGATAGCCGGAGAGCTGGCCGCCTATTCCGGTGACAAGGATATACAGGAAGCGATTTCCCGCATGGAAACGGTCAGTGACACTCTCGAAAAGGGAGGCGAATTCGAAGTTTACCGTAATTTAGAAAATGTTTTGAGTGAAGCTTTACCAAGAATCGATTCTCTTCTTGGGATGATCCGTAAAAAGAATGGACGCAGCGGAGCCGTTCGCATACTTGACAAAATGTCCTCATACAATCTGGACCCTGTAGAGGTCCTGGATGTCCTCCGAAAGCTGGAACAGACAAGCACAACGCTCAAGTTGTTAGGTTTTGAAGTCAAGGCCCTTCCCTGGACAGGAATAAATATACTGAATGCAGATAATAAGTCGCAGGCCCCTCTGGTCACATATAATAACGTCCAGTTTTTCGCCCCCGACTCGGTTCTTATGCCCGTATACGCCGATTTCGGATCGATGAACAGGCGTGCCCGCAAGGTTTATGAGGATCTCGGGTATAATGTTCGGGAGATAGACTGCACGGAGATCGCTAAGCGCGGTGGAGCCATACGCTGCACCACGAAACATATCGGGTTCAGGAAAAGGATCGACGCCTCCGACGCAAGAGACCTGGAAGATACGGGCTATTGGCGCACCCCTGAAGCATTAGAAGCGATCCTTGCTATTTCGACCGTTACGGGAGTCGGCTCTTTAATCGGCTTTTTTGTTTATCAAATCATGAAGAAGAGAAAGTCAGAAGATAAGGACGGCGCTCTTTCTCCGACTTCGCTCTCCCCATCCAGGCCGGAAGGAGAAACACCATCGAGTGACACCCTACGATCTCAGGCGCCGGGCAAGCCCGAAGCGCCGAGTCTGGCGGCGGAGGGCTCGTCTGGGGTGTTCCCTTCGGGAAGGCTTCGCTCCGCTTCGCACTCCCCATCTAGGATGGCCCCGGAATCTCTTTTAGAAATAGAGCTGCTTGGCAGCATAAACCTTACCCTGTCCAGGAGGATCGCCAACGAAACGCCCTCGGTCTTATTTAAGTACGTAAAAGATCTTCCCGTCGGAAAAAAACTTGCCATATGTGAGAC
>CAZUYM010000149.1:0-3307 GCA_964624805.1 uncultured Planctomycetia bacterium | reverse complement strand
CCATTTCGGAAGCCATAACCACCATACCGTCTTTTGTGACTATATAGCGTGCGGGACGCAGCCCGTTCCTGTCGAGCACCGCTCCTATCCTGGTTCCGTCTGTAACGGCGATAGCCGCGGGACCGTCCCAGGGTTCCATCATGCAGGCGTGATAACCATAAAAATTCCTAAGCTTCCCGTCCATGAGGGTATCATGCCCCCAGGCGCTGGGGATAAGCATCATCATAGCGTGCGCAAGAGACCGGCCGGAAAGAACAAGAAGTTCAAACACATTATCTATGATAGCTGAATCACTGCCGCTTTCGTCTATTACCGGTTTCAGTTTCTCAATGTCTTTTCCAAAAAAGGAGCTTGCCAGCATACCCTCGCGGGCGCGCATCCAGTTTATATTGCCTCTCAATGTGTTTATCTCTCCGTTATGCGCGAGAAACCGGAACGGCTGCGCCAGATCCCATGTGGGGAAAGTGTTCGTACTGTACCTGGAGTGTACCAGGGCAAGAGCGCTCTTCGTTTCCTCATCGCCAAGGTCAGGATAAAAAGGCCTTACCTGATCCGGCATAAGAAGGCCTTTGTAGCTTATGGTCCTCGAAGAAAGGTTGGTTATGTAAAAGAATTCCTGCTGGTCTATTTCCAGGGACTTGACCGCGTTTTCCACGACTTTTCTTACCACATACAGTTTACGTTCGAAAGCAAGCTCATCGCCTTCGGATCCGCTGCGGCTTATGAATATCTGCTTGATCACCGGCTGCGTCTCCCGGGCGCTTTTGCCTATGATCGAATCATCTACCGGCATATCACGCCAGCCAAGAAGCTCAAGGCCTTCTTCTGATATTATTTTGCTGAACACGTCCTCGCAAAGAGATCGGTCCTTTTTGTCCGATGGAAAAAAAACTATACCCGTGCCATAATAACCGGGTTCGGGAAGAATTATCCCCTTATCGGCACACACTTTCCTGTAAAGATCATGAGGTATCTGTATGAGTATGCCTGCGCCGTCACCCGTACCGGGGTCTGCTCCTACGGCTCCCCTGTGGCTCATCCGCTCGAGGACCTCGATGCCTTTGCTTATAACGTCGTGAGACCTCTCACCGTTAATATTGCAAACGAATCCCACGCCGCAGCTGTCATGCTCGAACCTCGGGTCGTATAGCCCCTGTTTTTCAGGCATTCTTTTGTCTTGTTTTTTCACTTTATTACCTATATTTTGTACTTATTCACGTCTATTTTAAGCTTCCTAACTTTGGAATGCAAGGTATTACGGTTTATCCCCAGTATCTTCGCGGCGATGGATTGATTCCCGAAAGATCGCTTGAGAGCCGCCCCTATCAGCTTCTTTTCGGTATCACCTATAACCCTGCTGTAAACCTTCCCCTTGTCGATATCTACCGCCAGAAATATGTCTTCAATATGTTTGACCATAAGTATTCTGCCTTCACGCTTTCAGCGTAGAGCGTTTAGCGGATAGCGTATAGTACTACACGCTATCCGCTACTGATATTATTCTTCCGCGTCGATAAATTCATCCGAATCCACATACGCCAATGCTTTTCTGCCAAAAAGCGACAATATTTTCCCGGCTATAAAACCGGTGACAAGGGAGATCACTATCATGATACCGACTCCCTTGAGCTGAACAACACCGTTCAAACCTTTTATGACAAAAATGGCCGCGAGACCTCCCATTAAACCGGGTAAGCCATGCAAATACGCGACACCGCATGTGTCCACTTTTCTTATTCTTTCCTGCAGCCATGGTGAAATAACGGCAAAACCCACCACGGACAGGACTCCGGCTATAACGCCTATTATCACGGATGTTCCCGGCGTGGCAAAATCACATGTAGATCCTATAGCCACACCGCCCGCTAACGCGGCGTTGGCAATGTCAGCAATGGCTATCTTCCGTCTGAAAGCAACAGAAGTAAAATAGGTAGCGATAGTCGCGCCGCAAAGAGCGATAACAACATTCAGCACCGTCTGTGGGACTTTAGCAGCCGGCACCAGTGCCGCGCAAAAACTTGGCCAGAAAAGCCAAAGGACCATGCTGCCCAGCATCGAGAACCGGTCACTGACGGCATCCGATTCTATCGGAGCGTCAAATTCTTTTTTTGTCGTCATCGTAAGTATCACACCAAAACCGAATATGGCTCCGAAAGCGTGGATCAATATTGATCCGCCCGTATCCGCGAACCCGCCTTCCGGGATCAGGCCGAAACCACCGGATAAAAGTATCCACTCATTCAGCATATAACACGGCACGAACAGTAACCCCAGCAGGATATACTGCGGCATTTTCAGTCTTCCAAGAACGGCACCGGCACAGATCAAAAGTCCTGCCGCCGCAAACTCCGCCAGGATAAGTCTGTCGATACTGACCGCCGCTTCTCCGAATATGCCCAGGCTGTTGATCAGCACGTATACCGGTATCGCTGTGCTTACGAGAAGGAAAGTAGCCGTCAGAGCGGAACGTCCGTATTTTTTAACAAAGACCATTAAAAAACCAAACCCCACTATCAACATCGCCATGATGTGTATCGCTCTGTTGTATTTCTGCACGTCCAATACAGACCCCATGGGGCTCTCTCCCCAGCTTATGCCTGTTGAAGCGAAAAATACCGCTATCGCGAACGGCAACATCACTACCCATCGGAATTTTCTCATTTTTCATGCCTCCCTTTTTTGCTTTTAATGTTCAAACCCTATCGTTTTGCTTCACTCCTTAAGTTGTGTCCTCAAATAAAAAACCCACCACGTGCTCTAATGCACATAATGGGCTTCATTGCCTTAAAACTTCTTTGTAGTTCTATATTTTTAGTAACTTCTGTTGTTACTATCCTCTGATCTCTTCGGAGAGAATTATCGCTTCCGATATTTCCTTCATGGAAACGCGCTTGTTCATGCTCGACTTCCTCATCAGCTTGTACGCTTCTTCTTCGGTAAGTCCCTGCCCCTTCATGAGGATACCCTTGGCCTTCTCGACCTTTTTTCTGGTCTCCAGCTCTTCCTGGATGACCTTCGTTTGGACCATAAGCTCGGTATTGTGTATGGCGACAGCGGACTGGTTAGCGACAGTGCTAAGAAGGTCTATATCGCTTTTAGAGAAATCGTAAGGCTCCACCGTATAAACGTTTATTACACCCGTAACTTTACCTTTCTCTATCATCGGAACACTCAGCATCGACACAAGACCTTCTTTTTCCGCGAGCTCTTTTTCCTTGTATCTATCGTCTTCAAGAACGTTGGATATAACGACCGGTTTCTTCTCCTGCGCCACCAGGCCGACTATCCCTTCACCGACCTTTATGGA
>CAZUYM010000148.1:0-3352 GCA_964624805.1 uncultured Planctomycetia bacterium | reverse complement strand
ATCATAGTCACGGCCACCCCTGGAATTATAAGGTTCTTCGCCAAAAGTAAAACGGCGCCCGTGATAATACCTGTCGCCATGATCGCGGTACGGGAACCAAAGGTAAGCTTACCGGTTATAACTTCGTCATATCTTCCTCTTATCTCCGTGATCTTTGTGGAAATAGCATCTCCTATGAGACTCATTTCCTCATCGTATATCTTTACCGCGTCATCTAACTCGGCGGGTTTTTGCGCCTCTATGGATTTAGTGAATCTCCTCACCGCGTCATCAAACATGTCTATCTGCCAGCCCTTATTGAACCCGAGCCTGCTATCCCGCATATCAGACAGGACCTTGATCATCTCATCATAGGAATAACTGTCATCCGCGGCAAACCTGTCGAAAGCTTTGTCAATATGATCCATTATCTTGACCCTCACGTCGAGGCTCGGATTAAGTGAAATAGATTTGTCCCTCGCTATCTGGTTCAGGTCGCTTCTAAGCCGACCCGTATCCCGACTGCCGTCAAGAACCGCGTCGAGGACACTTTGTACCTGCCAGTTCCTTTCAGCGTCTCTGGCGTCAAAAACACGTCTTTCCGCTTCGGCAGCGGTATCTCCCTCTGAACTAAGCTCAAAAAGCAGTTCCCGCATACGAGCCACGCTTTCTTCTATTACAGCTCTGTCTTCCGACCTGTATTTGAGGAGTCCCGAAAGCCTGCGCGCCTCGGCGGATATCTTATAGTTCTGGAATTTTTCAGCTGTTTCTTTCATCCGGTCCAGGCCGTCCCTTACGAGAGACTCGTTATCAGGTCCCGAGAAAAGCGCTCCAAAAACTGACATCTCAAATATAATGTAGAACGGTATCATAAAAAGTGTGAGGCCCACCGCCGCGCTCGTTATGAACCAGAACATCGGCGGGGCGAACGTCATGATAACCTGTGTCGCGCTCCCCAGGTATCCCAGTTTCGCCAGTCCGGTAGCTGCCGCGAGAAGTCCGGTAGTACCAAAAGTGAACGTAGTCATGAGCGTCGCGGGTTTCCCGAAAAGAAGGAAAATGAGAAGCATAAAATTAAAGACGCCGGCCTGTTTCGCGAAACTTGATTCCTGTTCGGGATAAGGCGCCCGGCCAAACGCTCTTTTGATCCTGTATGTGACCACGCCAAGAGCGTTTCCTATCAAACCCCCGGCGATACCTCCTAGCGCCACGCCTATAAGCCCGAGCGGTATCCCCATAAAACCGACCATACGTGATCCCAATAGCGCCCCGCCAAACCCCATACCTATGATAACTCCGAAAAATATAAAGAAGTCCCTTAGTGATCTCAGCATGACCGCTATCGGCGTTATGGTTATCCACCTTGATCTCTGATACCACCATTCATACCCCAGTTCCGGAAGATTGGCCTCGAAAGTCTCTGTCCCGTAATCAGCTATTATCATATTCCTGTACCCGTATTTAGAGCACAGTGATCCGAGTTTGGCATCTTCAATGATATCGTTAGAATCGTGTATTCCCAGCGTCCTGTACGGCGTAAAGGTAGCCATGAACGAGAGTGCCGCGTTAGCGTCGGCATCGTCCGGGCCAAGCGCGTACAGTTCTTTCTTGAACTCGTAAAGACGATGTTCAAGCTTGCCCCTGAAAGTCTCCTCCCCCGTACGCATGTTCCGTCCGACAAGCTTTTCCAGCCAGAAAGAGTTCGTAGTGCCGTCATAGGGGAACGGTGACGCTTTATTGATGCTGCGCTCCACTCCTTCCGACACGTGCCTGTACTTGAGGACCAGGTTACCTACAAGCCATATGGCTCCCTTAAAACCTATCGACCCTCCTATGACAGCGCCCGCGTAAGCCATCGCGGAGAAACCGAAATATGAAAATGCCGTGAAAGCCAGGTATGCCACAAGGGCACCGCTCAAAAGTCCGCCTACAAGGCTTATAATACTTCGTTGAGCGACAAGGCCCCTTTTGATCATATTCCAGGGACCGTAATCCTGCGTAGTAAAAGGATTATCACCCAGAGGATTAAGACGCAACACACCCTGTAATACCGCGGGTGAAAGCCGTGCGCGCATCTCCGACAGAACGAACGCTTTTTCCAGAGCTTTTTCTTTCTCGGCCCCTTCCAGCGCGGCCAGTTCCTCTTCGGAAAGCAGCGACGCCTCGAATATCTCCTGCTGTTGCTCTACATACTTGTTTGTCGCAGCCCCGGCAGCCATTCCTTCCCGCATTTTACGAAAATCATTCACGGTATCGGTTACCATGAGCAGGTCGATGCCCCACCTTGTTATCTCATCATAAAGCGCCCTGTTGCTTTTTCTTAACGCCGCCGGTCTTATCGCGTCATATCCTTCGGTATCGACAACTTCCTGGAGATATTCCACTATGGTATTTATTCTTTTGAACCCTATAGCTATGCTCCACGGCTGAAGCGTATTTGCCCTGTCCTCGGCGTCCAATATCTCGAAAACTTCCGGTGCGCCCGCTTCCGAAAAATCCGGTACTGCCATGAGAAGACTGTCATCCTCGGAAAGTGTTCCCCTGTTCTTCAAAACTTCCGCGACTGTTTCCATAGCGCTGATCGCGTATCCGGTCGCGACCGACTTGGTCTCCGGAAGACGCTCTATCATATCCCATCCTGTTTTCACACGGCCGTCCTGTGCGGTAAGAAGCGTCACTCCTTCCAGGCTTTCCCCTCTGGCCAGACGGGATCTGGCTTCTTTCTCATCTATTATGGGTAGATTCTGCTTCTGGACACCCATCTGACTGGAAAGAAGGGCATGCATATCCTCGGGGATCCTGCCCTGGCTGACAAGCTCGGTAAACCTGTCTGTTACTTTCTGGTCATGCTCCACCAGCGCCGGCCATACCGTCAGGTTGGGATAATCCGTATCCAGATTCCGTATATTCACCGTCTCCAGAAGGAACGGCTCTCCAAAAAGCGGCGTACATCGCGCCACATGGATGAAAAATCTTTTATCCTGTTTTAGCGCCTGGTATATATTTTCGGCGCTTTCCGGAGTTCCTTCCTCTATTTTCCTTATAATATCCTCGTTGCTGACAACTATTCGGCCATCCACCCTGTAGCCGGCTGCTCTTTGCTCATTCATGTAAGCCGCAAGACCCGGCGAAAGAGTACCGGGATTCTTCTCTTCCGCTCTCATCAATGCTTCAACAAACTCTTTCCTTGTTACGCTGTTTAGATAAACAAAAAAGAAAGGATCCGCTCCCTCAGCGCCGCTTCTCCTCACAGCGTTCATAGGTTTCTTTGATTTCTCAAAAAATCCTTTCATCCCTATGGGTTTGGACAGTTCTCCGGCGATCTTACTCGAACTCTCGTATGACCCATCCTCTTTTCGGGTCTTTACTCCCT
>CAZUYM010000147.1:0-3367 GCA_964624805.1 uncultured Planctomycetia bacterium | reverse complement strand
TATGCAAAACCATCCATCATTGTCATTACCGCGTCTCTTACTCCCTGAAGTTCAGCTTCATCCAACTTATATCTCTTCATAAAACTGTCGATCGCCATCATTATAGTACGCGTATTAACATCGCTCATACCCGGCCAGAATGTAAAAACGTCATACCCGAACCGCTTCATCTCAGACCTGGCATCCACAAGACGATCTTCTTCCACCAGCCGTTCCAGAAGCTCGTCGGGACTCAGGGAAGGATCTTCTTCGCCGTCTCCCTGCCGTGCCGCAAACCCAGCCCTCTTTCGATCACGTGTTCGGTATACTATACCTTTTCGGGCTTCTGCACGCGGGACAAAAAGATTTATGCCAATATCGTCCACATCGATCCCATCCTCGATATCAAAGTCCAGACCAAGAGTATCTCCCAGTTCAGTTAGCGCATTATCCAGATAATACAGATGTTTCCCGTGAAAAGGCACGCTCAAGACATCCTGCCTGCACTGCTCGACAGATGCCGCGCTCGGACAATTTACAAAGACGTACGCACCATCGGGATTTAATCGCTCCAGTATCGGACTGACAAAATCTTTTACCTTTCTCTCGCTGACCATTTTTGCAATGTTTTCTATGATCGCCTTATCCCTGATAGTCCCCCCTCGCATATCAGCCTTTACCAGGCTCCGCAATGTAGGATCTTTTGTAGGATTCAACACGTTATCCAGAACCGCAAAAATAGATACGTAATCAAAAGAATTTTCCTCTATATCACCGTACGACGAAAAAACCTCTATCTGCCTGTCCAGGCCAAAGATCTTATGGATATCCGCCTGCGTACTTACCGCCGACTTATCCGTGTCTACAACCGTCACCCTTAAGCCCAGTTTCGCGAGCAGAACGGGAAAACCGTCCGCATGACCGGGGCCTACAACTAGAAACTTCTTACCGCGTTCCAGACCCATGCTATGTATTTTGATAGCCAGATTCCGTCTCGCAAAACTGTCAAAGATGTTGCCAAAAGAAGAACCGTTTATCTCATCTATTGCTTTTTCTATTTCATTAAAATTGATTATTTCTGACTGCTGCTGGTCAATGCCGGTCACTTCCGCCTCCACCGCAAGAGCGCTTTCGCCATCTCCCTGGCGGGACGCGACGTCTTCCCCTACACCCCTGCTATCAGGTTCTTCAGTTTTGTCTTTTTCGGCCAGACTTGCAGGCTCCTGTTCCTTTTTCTCCGGAAGATATCTTCTGGCTATCACCCTTACGCCGTGGTCAATATCGCCCTTGGACTCTTCGACAGTCCCGTCACCCCGGTGAACCGTCTTTTTTCCCTCTTCTTCGACGACTATGTTTTCAAAACCGGCTTCTGTAAACATCTTAATGTCCGAGACGCCTTCGGAATACCCGCGAACTATTACCTCAATACCCTTCAGGCCATCTTTGTCTATCCTGCTAAAAAGGATCATTTCGACTTCGTTCGGCACTTCATGGTTAAATTTGCCCGCGAGAAACGCCATGGTACTGCAAAGTTCCGCTGCCTCGATGTCACTAAACCCTATGTTACGGGCATAAGTTATGATCTCCTGTGCGGGCCCCCTGGCCCCGCCCTTTCCAGCAAAGAAAAGGAATGTCTCATATCCAAGATCCTTCAATTCCTGCGGCTTCTGTATATAATCCCCATGACTCACATCTTCAATAAGAGGAAGCGCTTCCTCCGTAATGCTCTTTTTTGGCAAGACGACTGGCGGAGCCTTTTTCTTTTCCTCTACGGAAGGCGTTTTCTTTTCTTCGGTTTTCTCCGGTAGCGGGTTTTCTTTTTCCACGGTTCCGGCCTCTACACTTTTCGCCTCTTGCCTCTTGCCTGCATTTTTTGCCATTATTGCTTTTATTATCAACCCTGTTACTACAGCCGTGAATCCAACGGCGGATATGCCGGCCACTGACATATCGAGATATTTCGCTATCACAAAAAGGTCAAGACTGAAAGCCACGGACATAATTCCGGCCCACATAAAAAGTGTTTTAGCTTTGTGCGGATGAGGCTTAATGATCACACTCTTCGGCCGCACAAGAATGCCGGCTTTACTTACTCTTTCGCGAACAACCGACGGTACATATCCGGTCAGCGAGTTGAACATGGCGTCCATACTCATCGTATCGAACGTCGTAGAATGAAGCAGTATCGTCTTCGGAGATTTTTCATGGTCCTTGAGCCACAGCACAAATGCTTCGCCGGCTTTTCTAAGCTGGACTTTCTTGCCGTTAAACTTAACGCTTCTTAAGGACCCTAAAGGCGTCCCGTAAAGACAAAGGTCGGATATCACCAGGTCGAACGGTTCATTATTTTCTATTATCTCTTTTGCTTCCTCGAGGCTTTTTGCTTCCATTATCACGGGACATCCGGCATATACTTCTTTCACCTGACGTATATGATCCGGCCTGTCGTCAAGGATAAGAAGCCTTTTCGCTTTAAGAGGTTTTGACCATTCGAGTTTTTCACGCCGCTCTTTTATCATATTCTCTATTTTCTGCAGCAACCCGACTGTCATGACACCGGCCACGTAGCCGCCGTATACCATAAACAGGTACTTGACCTCGAAATCCAGGATAAACTTATACTTAAACGCTATCGGAGCGAATAAAGACACTATCATCGCGGTCACCGAAGCGAGCAGTACAGCCTCTATTATGCTACCGCCGACCTTGCCATCCCCGCTCCCCAGGCTCTCCACCCTGTCCCTCAAAGCCTTAAACATCCCGGCAATCCTACCGAAACGGCCTTCCCCGTAAAGATCAGGATATTTCTCTTTTGGATGATGCTGAACAAGTTCTATAAAAGTTCTCCTAAGGTCATGAATACGTTCCCTTAATTTGCCGGCGGAGGTGATCTCTTCAGCTTTCTTAAGTTCACCCTCAAGGCCTTCCGCGGTAACATTTTCATATTCCGCCGGGACCTCTTCATTTTCTGTTTCTGCTTCCTCAACTGATCCCTCGTCACCGATCTCCTCTGATATCTCCTCGAGAAGAGACTCCGTGCCGCTGATCAGTTCTTCAAGCCTTTCCCCGGATTCCTCCAGTATCTCCCCGTGGACTTTTTTCATCACTGCCAGGACATCATCATCGGCATCATCGTTGTCCGCGAACTCCGGATCTTCCAGGTTTCCCAGAAACAGGTTAGCGTCGCGAAGAAGTTCAACCGCCCTATTCCTTAGAGAACTCCGTTTATTCAAAACATCAGTTTCATTTTTCTCTTTACCGGGATCGGTCAGGGAAGAAAGCTCCAGGATAATATCTGATAACTCTTCCTCCAGGTCGCCCAGTTCGATCTCAATCTTCTTCTTATAATCATCTCTGTCCTCAAAGATCGCTCCCATATACATGATCC
>CAZUYM010000146.1:0-3408 GCA_964624805.1 uncultured Planctomycetia bacterium | reverse complement strand
ATATCATGTGTTGTGAGCAAGAAAGACGCCGATAAAGCCGTTAACGCGGTGCACAAAGCTTTTGACCTCGGTAGAAAACCGAAAAAGAGAACAGCGAAAAGGAAAAAGTAGCTGAATAGAATTTTCTGAGTACAGCTGAAAGAGGCAGATATGAAGAAAAATAAGGTATACGTTTACGATACTACTTTGAGGGACGGTTCCCAGTCTGAAGGCATATCCTTTTCCGTAAAGGATAAGCTGCGTATAGCCGGGAAACTTGATGAGCTTGGTGTGGACTATATAGAAGGGGGCTGGCCCGGAGCGAATCCTAAGGACGATGAGTTCTTTGCCGAAGCCGCCAGGAGTCTCAAGCTTAAGAATTCAAAGCTGGTAGCTTTCGGAAGCACACGCCGCGCCGGATCGAAGACATCTACCGACCCTGTTATAAACGGGTTGCTCAGGTCAGGGACTAAATATCTGACCATTTTCGGGAAGAGCTGGGACCTTCATGTTACGGCTGTGTTCAAGACGACGTTGAAGGAGAATCTCAAGATGATCGAAGATTCCGTGGCGTATCTGAAGAAAAAAGGACATCACGTGTTTTTTGACGCGGAACATTTTTTTGACGGGTACGAGGAAAATCCGGGATATGCTGTTGATGCCCTGAAAGCCGCCCGTGACGGCGGTGCTGAAGCGCTCGTGCTTTGTGACACGAACGGGGGTATGCTGACGAGCCAGGTATTCGAGATAGTCGAGGACGTTAGAGAAAAACTGAAGACCCCGCTGGGGATACATGTGCACAATGACGCGGATATGGCTGTCGCCAATTCGGTTGCCGCGGTGCAGGCAGGCTGCGTTCAGGTACAGGGTACCTTTAACGGTTACGGAGAACGTTGCGGGAACGCCAATCTTGTCTCCATACTTCCGGCACTCCGGTTCAAACTGGGGATGGATTGCCTTTCCAGCTTTGAGTTCAAAGAGCTTACGGAGGCATCCAGATATATCGCAGAGATATCAAACATGAAGCAGGTTGACACTCAGCCTTATGTAGGGAAAAGCGCTTTCGCCCATAAGGCGGGAGTTCATGTCAACGCGATGCTGAAGAATGCCAGGACGTATGAGCATCTGAATCCCGAGAAGGTCGGGAATAAAAGAAGAATGCTTATCTCGGAGCTTTCCGGGAAATCCAGCGTTATAAGCAAGGCTAAAGAACTCGGCGTCAAGCTGGACAAAGACTCCTCGAAAGCGAAAAAAATATTATCATGCGTACAGGAGATGGAGAAAGAAGGATTTCAGTATGAGCTTGCTGAGGCTTCACTCATGCTTTTGATGAGACGCGCTTCAGACACGTTCAAAAAACATTTTGATATGGAAGATTTCAGGGTCATAGTTGAGCAGCGCGCCGGAGGCGCACTGACCTCCGAGGCGACGGTAAAACTGAAGATAGGAAATAGTGAAAAACATACAGTATCTCTTGGAGACGGTCCGGTACACGCGATGGATCAGGCTCTGAGAAAAGCGCTGAAGGATTTCTTCCCGTCGCTCAAGGAGATGCATCTTTCCGATTTCAGGGTCAGGGTGCTCGATGAGAAAGCCGGCACTGCCGCGAAGGTAAGGGTACTTATACAGTCGCAGGACAAGACGGATTCCTGGTGGACCGTCGGTGTGTCGGAGAATATTATCGAGGCTAGCTGGCTTGCTCTGAAGGATTCCATCGAGTACAAATTTTTAAATGATGAGAAGAAACGGCGAAAATGAAAGATATTCCCACCAAGTACGATCCTCAGAAAAAAGAAGATGAGATCTATTCAGCATGGGCGGAAGACGGCCTTTTTAAGGCTGATGAGAATTCCACTGCCGACCCTTACTGTATAGTGATCCCGCCGCCTAATGTGACGGGTATACTGCACATGGGACATGCGCTCAACAATACCATACAGGACATCCTTGTGCGCTGGAAAAGGATGAACGGCTTTGAGACACTTTGGATGCCGGGTACGGACCACGCCGGGATAGCTACTCAGAACGTCGTCGAAAGAGAGATCGCGAAAGAAGGGCTCAAAAGGACCGACATGGGTCGGGAGAAATTTTTAAAGAAGGTGTGGGAATGGAAAGAGGACTACGGAAGCACTATCATCCGGCAGCTCAAGAGGCTGGGATGTTCATGTGACTGGGACAGGACCCGTTTTACCATGGACGAAGGCCTTTCCAATTCCGTAAAAGAGGTTTTTATACGTCTTTATGAGGACGGTTTGATATACAAGGGAGACTACATCATAAACTGGTGTCCGCGTTGCGGAACCGCTCTGAGTGACGAGGAAGCGGAACACAGGGATACCGACGGTATGCTTTACTACATAAAGTATCCTGTGCAGGGAAAAGAAAAACTGGAAAAAGAGAATGAGGATTATGTGGTAGTGGCTACTACCCGGCCTGAGACGATGCTCGGAGACGTTGCTGTCGCCATGAACCCCAAGGATCCGAGGTATGAGGCGCTTAAGGGAAAAAAGCTGATATTGCCCATAATAAAACGGGAACTTGATATTATTTTCGATGAGAATGTCGATCCGAATTTCGGGACCGGAGCGCTCAAAGTGACGCCGGCGCATGACCCCGTAGACTTTGAACTCGGGACAAAGCATGGTCTCGAAAGAGTTAACGTAATGAACCCCGACGCTACGATCAATTCGATGGGTGGAGATTACGAGGGGATGGACAGGTTCGAATGCAGGGAAGCGATCGTTGAGGACCTGAAACAGAGGAAACTTTTCGTCAAGTATGAAGAGCACGCGCATGCCGTAGGACATTGTTACAGGTGTCATGTGGTTGTGGAGCCCCGGCTTTCCAAACAGTGGTTCGTTAAGATGGGCCCCCTGGCGAAGGACGCGATAAAAGTGGTAAAAGAGCAAAAGGTGAAGTTCTATCCCGACAGGTGGACTAAGGTGTACCTTAACTGGATGGAGAACATTCGCGACTGGTGTATTTCACGCCAGATATGGTGGGGGCACCGTATACCAGTGTGGTATTGCTCGGACTGTCTGAAATACGCGGATGTCCGTGATGTAGATATAAACGGACCCGGAGGAAAGGGAGTGTACGTAGGCAAAGATGTTCCCCAGTCCTGTCCGAGTTGCGGCGGGAAAAACATTGAGCAGGACCCCGACGTCCTGGATACGTGGTTTAGTTCATGGCTATGGCCTTTTTCTACACTTGGCTGGCCGGAAGAGACAAAGTCGCTTGAGAAATTTTATCCTACAGACGCGCTTGTTACCGCGCAGGAAATAATCTTTTTCTGGGTGGCAAGGATGATCATGTCGGGTCTTAAATTCCGGGGGAAAATACCCTTCAAGGACGTCTATATACACGGTACAGTTCGTGACGCCACGGGAACCAAAATGTCAAAATCTCTGGGCAATGTCATAGATCCTC
>CAZUYM010000145.1:0-3421 GCA_964624805.1 uncultured Planctomycetia bacterium | reverse complement strand
AAGAGGAGAAGACATGAACAGGCTGGCAAGAACAAAAATAGTTGCAACGCTGGGGCCCGCGAGTAACACTGAAACCGTTATTCGCAAGATGGTCATGGCGGGTCTTAATGTTGTGAGACTTAATTTTTCTCACGGAAGCCACTCGAGCCACAAAAACAATATAAGCAGTGTAAGAAAGATAAACAAGAATTATAGAAGAAGCGTAAAGATCATGCAGGATCTTGAGGGGTTCAGGATAAGGGTCTCCAGGTTCGAGGGAACAAAGCAAAAAGAGCTGAAAAGAAAGTCTACTGTGTGGCTCACTTCCGGCACGGATAACGGAGACCCCAGGATCATACCGTTTGACTACGAGGGAAACTTAACAAAAATAAGCGCGGGCACACTTATCTATATTGATGACGGGAATATTATCCTTAAGTCAAAGGGCGCCACAAAAACCAAAGTAAAAGCCGAGGTTGTTGAGGGAGGGATGCTGAAAGAGAGAAAAGGCGTTAACATCCCGGATGTCAAGATCCCATTCGCCGGGACAACGGAAAAAGACATTGAAGATATCGCGTTCGGAGCAAAATGTAAAGTTGATTATGTCGCACAGTCTTTTGTAAGGACAGCAAAGGATGTTGAGACGGTCAGGAACCTTATGGTACAGAACGGGCACTTCTGCCCGGTGATCTCCAAGATAGAAACAAGAGAAGCCATAAAGAATATCGACAGCATAATAAAGGTTTCCGACGGGATAATGGTGGCCAGGGGGGACATGGGGATATCGGTACCGATCTATGAAGTCGCCATTTTACAGAAAGAAATTATCAGAAAATGTAATGAGCAGAGAAAACTCGTTATAACCGCTACGCAAATGCTTGAACATATGACGGAGCATTCAAGGCCCACCAGGGCAGAGGTTTCGGATGTGACGAACGCGATCCTTGACGGGACGAATTATGTAATGCTTTCAGCCGAAAGCGCCGCGGGAGCATATCCGGTCCAGTCGGTCAAAATGATGGACCATATCATAAAATTTACTGAAGCATATATCGACGCGAAGAAAAAATAAACCCACATTCCTTGAGCGACACTTTGAAAGATGGGACGGTATCCCGAGCTCGAACAGTCCTCGGTCCCTTGGACCTGCGGAACTCGCGCGGGACACCGTCCCATCTTTTTTTACCGGACAATGAGGGTTTCTTAAGCGACCCATGGAATATCTTCATAAATTTTATTCAAAAAAAATGAGTGAGAGACTTGACAAAATGATACTGACATGGTATCTTTTAGGTAATACAGGAGGAGGGAGTTATGGAAAAAAAGGAATGTGATGTAGAGGTGTTTTCAAGGGTTACAGGCTTCTTTAGGCCGGTTCAGTCGTGGAACAAGGGAAAGACAGAAGAATTTAAAGACAGGGAAAGGTTTAATATGGAGCAGGCAGCGGACCACACGCATTGCGGGTGCGGTTCAGAGCCGGCAGTGCTGTAAAAAACTTGTGTGACAACAGAAAAGGCGGTCCTTCTAAAGGATCGCCTTTTTTTTAGGGGTGGTTTATGTTAGAATGAACCGTCCTATTTTTTTAATAGATCCCCGCTTTCGCGGGGACGACACCCGGAAGGAAAGAGGAAATAATGAGCGACCTAAAGACTAAAAGTATAAAAAATATTGAAATGAAAATGGAAGACATGGACTATGATTCAATGCGGTTCAAAGCCCTGGAGAGCGTTAAGAACTTTAAAACGTCATGGATACAGCTGGGCCAGATACTCTATACCGTTTGGAAGGACAAGCTTTATAAGGAGTGGGGCTTTCAGGAATTCGACAATTATACCACTAAAGAGATAGGCATCAAGAAACCAACCGCGATGAAGCTGCTCAGGTCATATTCTTTTCTGGAAAAGGAAGAGCCAAAGTATTTACAGAAAGAATACACCGAAGACGCAAAGGCGGGGAGTATCCCCAGCTTTGAAGCGGTTGATGTGCTTCGCCAGGCAAACAATAAGGACATCGACAGGGAAGACTATTCGAAAATAAAGAAATATGTTCTCGAAGACGGGAAAGACGCAAAAGACGTAAAAAAGGAGCTTACGGAGATCATTAAGCAGCAAGAGGAACTGGATCCCGCGGATGTCAGGGCAAAGAGACGAGGCGCCATGCTCAAAAGGTTTGTCGGGATGTTAAAGTCAGTGCGCAGCGAGATAAAGATGTCCAAAATGCTGCCCCAGGAAATAATGAAGGAAGTAGACAGCCTTATTAGCAAGATAGAGGGTGAGTTGCCCCGGGAAGGGGAACGCCGTGCTGGTTTATGAGGCGAGTCTGGAAGGAGCCTCGAGCGAAGTGAGAGATAATTGAACAAATCTTTGTATTTTGAGAGCTAATAATATATACTTAATGATAATTTTACGATAACCAAAAACGGGAGGTAGTTATGCCGTATGATCGCGACTTAGATGAATGCTTGTTTTCCAAGGTATGGGAAGACGAGAACGACAGATTAACCGTTAGCATATTTTCATATAATAACGGGCAAAAGAAGCTCCAGATCTCAAGGGAAAGCAAGAACGCCCAGGGCGAGCTAAGGTTTGCCAAGATGGGAAGGCTTACAAAAGTCGAAGCCGAAGCTATTCTTCCTTTTATACAGGAAGCCGTTGCACAGATGAACTAATTGTCTTTATTTGTGGTATGAGCTAAGGGGGGTGCTAGTATGAGCATAGTCGACAAGGCGAAACAATTGCCAACGCCGCTTTTTGTTATGTATTTTGCCGGAAATTGTGTTGTCGGCATAGGCATTGGAGTGCTTTTAGCGGGGCCTCTCATGGGCTTTGGTTGGGCAATCCTGGTTTTGGGAATACTTATGCATGTTCCCGGGCTGATCAAGATGGCCGCACAATAAACATAATATGACCAATATGTAATCCCGGTTTGTAGAAAGATCTATGAGCCGGGATTTTTTGTGTATTAATTTGCAAAAGCTTTCATTAGCAGGTAGAGTTGAATAGTCTAATGAAAGTAAATATCATATGTTACTATTAAGAAAAATATTATTCTATGTCTTTGCCGCAGTATATCTTATATTGTGTCCGCTTCTTATCCTGTATGCGTTGGGATACATCTATGATCCCGGGGCAAAAAAAAGTATCGTAACAACCGGGCTCATTTATATTGCGACAATTCCTCCCGAAGCTGATATTTACCTAAACGGCAAACAGGGCGATCAGCCGTCTCCTGCCACGCTTCAGCAGCTTCTGCCGGGAAAATACGATGTCAAGATCACCCTGGAGGGGCATCATGACTGGGAACAGACGGTTCCCGTCATAGCGGAGGAAGCTACTGTTCTTGACAGCATCATATTGATACCCACCTCATGGCAGTTTGAAGAAGTCCTGGATAAGCCAGTAAAGAACATCGTTGTCTTGCCAGGATCTAATGTTTTGCTGCT
>CAZUYM010000144.1:0-3449 GCA_964624805.1 uncultured Planctomycetia bacterium | reverse complement strand
AGAAGGATAAAGTGGCAAAAAATCCGCAGACAGGGTATGTGACTACGCCCGCGCCAGAGGTAAGCGATGAGATGAAGATCTACCAGGCCAGTTTCGAGCCTTTGATCGGGCCTTTCGAAGAGTGGAAGATAAGCCCCGAAGATAACATGAAAGAGGTCATGAGTTCATTGAACACGGGGAATTTTAAGCACGCGGTTGAACTCATTGCATCATACCGGAAACAAAGAAAGGACATAAAGGATTACTATTATTACTATGGTAATATGCTTACGGATCTGAGAAAGAAGCTTGAAGAGGAGGTCGAACCGTTCCATACCAGGATAAGCGAGCTCAACAAAGAGCATCAGATGATAAAAATGAGGTACGATGAGGCGTATTCCAAACTGAGAAAGATGGGCCCGGGAAGAGATGAGACCACCGGGCCGATCGCCGATGCTCTGGAGGAGGAGATGGCCAGGCTCAAGCCTCAGCTCGCGGATATCGAAAAACTTATAAAAGAACTGCAGGAAAAGATAGCATTGTATGGGAAGGCTTACGCATTGGCTCTTGACGCGGTAAAGTCGTATGAAAGTATCACCACGGTTGAATTCGAAAAAGGCGAAGATGAGGCCGATGCCGCCCTGTATGCTTTCAGGGAGCTGGCCCAAACTCGCGAAGCCCAGTGGAGAGGATACTATGGTTTTCTAGTAGACGTCGAGATGGGCCTTCCTATAAGGATAATCACAAAACAGGACCCCTGGCACTACAGCATACTGGATGAGCAGTTTGAGAATGCTGTAAAGAAGATCGACGAAGCTACGCGGGACGCCGAATCCAAAGGGAATTATGTGGCAAACTACCCGTATGCGAATGCCTCCAGCATCCGGGCGCTTTTGCGCCAGATGCAGGAAAGGGCCGTCCAAATAGAACGCGGGGCAACGGATCCGGTCGACATAGACGAAACAGAGAAGAAGGCCGAGGAATGTTTTCGAACATGGCAGGAAACCGCCGATCTTTGGGGAAAAGAAACTCCGATATCGCGTGAGGATCTTCTTGAGATAGAGGTCCTGGCTCCAAACTTTTTTCCGGGTCACGAGGGGGAGATATTAGTGCAGGATCAGATAAATGCGTATCCCGATCAGATGAAACTTATCGATGCCACCGTTGCAGCTGTACCCAATGTTATAACCAACACAAGGAAGAAGTTCAGCGACTACAGAGATTTTCTTGACGAAGATACCCTCAAGAGACAATCTGACGCTGATTGGATAAACGGCAAGGTAAGAGAGGTAAGATCTTTTTTCGACGCCCAGGAAAAGAACGGTTTTTTAAAGAACGTCGGAGACGAGTATAACCCGCAATATGTCCTCGCTATAGGGGGAGACGGCGAGATGATCGAGACGGACACGCCATACCGGCATTATATGACCGAAAGCGACATTAAAAAATATATGAGCGGCCTGGAAAACGACTGGGAGCAGTATGCCGGATTCCAGTTCATAAAAGTGAACGCTCCGAAGATATACGACAATCTCAAAAAGGTCCTCGTACCGACGGGCATAAAAGCCGCTCCGGGAGATAACGTCATAGCCAGAACGGGTGAGGGACCAGAGGTAATTTTATGGGCAAGCACTCTTAGCGCGCTGGATACGGCTGTAAACGGGATCAAATACAACGACACCGACGTTAAGTTCCAGCAGGCTATTATGGCCGTTACGAACGTGGACGGTCTGGCAACTATTCTTGTGGGTTCCGACAGCAAGGTGGGGTACGCGGTTACCGACAGCTACAAGACGTATTCTTCGGATTATAGCAACACATTGGGGAAGCAGTATCTCGCGATACTTGAAAAACTCCGTGACATTTTGGATAAGAGAGAAGAATACCTGAAGAAAAATCAGCCCCAAGGTCCGCAAGGTCCGGGTGGAACTCCCACAGGTCCGGGTGAAACTCCAACAGGTCCCGGTGGTCCGGGAGGCGGAGAGCCTCAAGGACCACAAGGTCCCGGAGCCGGTGGACCGGGTGCCCCAGGCGGCGGTGGATCTGGCGGTCCGGGAGGAATGCCGGGCATGCCGACGGGCGTGCGTGTGGGCCCCGGAAAGATAGATGGGTTTTATCAGATCATTGACCCCAGGGTCAATTCAATAAGCCTTAAGAACGCGTCGGGCGACGTTATTCTTACAAATTCTGAAGTAAAACAGAACGTGATCGAACTTACCGCGAGGATGGGCACAATACAAAGGATAGAAACGCTCCTCATTTCGGTTGATGGGGGAATGATCTGGCATGAGATCCCGGTCAGCACGAATATACGGTACGACTTTACGCCTATACCAAACAAAGTTTACCGGCCGATAGTCAGGATAAAGACGATAGATATTACTGAGGCGCAGATCGAGCTTTTCCCGAACATAAACGGGATAATCTATAAGGACGTTGATTACGATTCGCTCGTGAAAGATACCATAAAGAGGATAGCCGACGCTTATGAAGGCAAGAACGTGGGTCTTTTTAGCGATTATGTTTCAAGGGATTTTCTGGGGAATAGGACCTTTCTTATAGAGGGTATCAGGTTCGACTTCGACATGTTTACCGATATCAGGCTGGTCATTTTCATAAACCGGATCGAGAAAAGGGGAAATCTTTTCGCTGTTGACGCAAAGTGGAATAAGACCCAGACACCCCGCCAGACAGGATCACAGCAGAGGACAAGCGGCAATACCACTTTCGTTCTTGTTATGGAAGACGGAAAGATGAAGATACAGAATCTGAAAGGCAACCTTATATACGCCACGCTTTCTCCTGAGATAGCTGAATCCAGCGGTTTGAGCCAGCAGGTGATAGAAGAGATCCGCGAAGCTAACAACACCCGCACGCCTGTCCAGCCGGGAGCGGGTGAGACGGAGGAATCTGGGGGCGTGAGCCAAGCGCTTCAGACATTGAACGGGTCGGTAATAAACCTGGCGGGGAATCCAAAGGGGTTTGATTTTTCGGCCGGTTCCCAGGTCGCGTTCGGTGCGGGAGATTTTGATTATTTTCTGCAAACCCGGTTTATAGGACTGGGGAGCGCACAGATACAGGACGTTACGGGAACAACCTCTTTTGACTGTCTTACCGCAGCTCCGTCATCCGGGTATGCGGCTCAAGAGAACAATATGGCTGCCGGGGACGTCTTTGTTTTTATCACCCGGGAAGGTTATTACGGCAAGATGGAGGTACAAAGTATAACGATCGTTCCTGGGGTAAGCGCGACATTGATGTTCAAATATGCCCTACAGACCGACGGTAGCCGTAACATAACAACCAGATAGGGGTAACATGCTTAGAAGAAGGTGGTCAGAGGGGTCAGCCCTTGACACGTGACAAGAAGAGTTCATATAGAGAGTGAAAAAGAAGTGAACGCCAAACGGATCTAAGTTCAAAATATCAAGATAAGGAGGGTTATGAACGCCTTAAAGATATTGTTGGTA
>CAZUYM010000143.1:0-3455 GCA_964624805.1 uncultured Planctomycetia bacterium | reverse complement strand
TTCGCCATAACCGCTATAATCGCGTTGATACACGACGTCCTGGTCTCTCTGGGAATGATAGCGCTTACGGGAAGGGAGATATCCCTGCCTGTCATTGCGGCTCTTCTTACCATCGTTGGTTATTCCATCAACGATACGATAGTTCTGTTTGACCGGATAAGGGAAGACCGAAAACTCATGCGCAAGGCGAGCCAGGAAGAGATAATAAATACGAGTATCAACCAGACGCTTTCACGTACAGTGCTGACTTCACTGACCACGCTGCTGGTGGTTCTGGCACTTTTCGTGTTCGGCGGCAAGGTCATAAACGATTTCTCGTTTGTCCTTCTGGTCGGTGTTATCGTCGGTACGTATTCATCCATTTTTATTGCCAGCCCGCTTCTTATTGACTGGCCTGGAAGAAAAGTCCGCAGAAGATAGTAATAGGTTAAGGTTAAGATTGAGGTTGAGGGAAAAGGTGCAGGTTCTTCCTGTATTTTTTCCTTTTTCCTTTTTCCTTTCAGTTGCACCCACGATAGAGATCACCCAGGTATTCTATGAACCATGACCATTTTAACAGCTATAAGATAGGTGAAAAAGCCGCCTGGTTCGGCATTGTCAGCAATGTCGTCCTTTTTGTCGTAAAACTTTTTGCCGGTATTTTTGGAAGATCACAGGCAATGGTAGCTGACGCTTTTCATACGGCTAGCGATGCTCTTACGAGCGTAGGCGTTTTTATAGGTTTCAAGATCGCGAAACAGCCCGCCGACGAGCATCATCCTTTTGGCCACGGGCGTGCCGAGTCTATTGTTGCCAAACTGGTCTCGATCGTGTTGATACTTGTTGGGCTCAGGATAGCGTATAGTTCGGCGCGGATACTTATCGCGGGGGAACTGACCGAGCCCAATGCGATAGCCCTGGTCGTAGCAGTGATATCGATAATAGTAAAGGAAATGACCTATCGTCGCGTTATCCGGGTGAGCAGAGAGATAAACAGTTCGTCACTCGCCGCGGACGCGTATCATCACAGAAGCGACGCACTCTCGTCTGTGGCGGCTCTCATAGGTATAGCCGGAGCGATGATGGGGTACAGGTTCATGGATCCTCTGGCGGGTATAATAGTGTCGGGATTTATTATCAAGGTAGGTGTAGAGACCTTTCATGTGGCTTATGATGAACTTATGGACGCGGCTCCGTCGGAAGAGGTGCGAAACAGGATAAAGGCAGTTATTCTTGGATCGGAAGGCGTGAGTGAAGTGAAGAAGATAATGGTACGCAAGGCCGGCATAGAGCTTTTAATGGAAGTGACGATAGGCGTGGAAGCCGGCAAGACGGTAGAAGAGGGGCATGACGTTACCGAAAGAATAAAGGAAAATATTTTCAGAGAGATGCCAGAGGTCAGGGACGTGCTGGTACACGTCGAGCCATCCGGGGTTGTTACTGAATCAGAAAGATAACAGAGGCAAAATGAAAACAGAGTGGAAAACACATGAGACAAACATAAGGCTGCAGGAAAAGTTCTCGGAAGAGCTTGGCATAACGCCCCTTTTCGCGCAGATACTTCTGAACCGTGATATAAGGACGGTCGAGGAGGCGCAGGAGTTCCTTTTTCTCGGTCTTGACTCATGTCACGACCCTTTTCTGATGAAGGACATGGCGCGGGGAGTGGACAGGGTAAAGGCAGCCATAGAAAAAAAAGAAAAGATACTGATATACGGCGATTATGACGTGGACGGTGTTACCTCGACCGCGATACTCGCGAAGACTTTAGAGAGTCTGGGAGCCGAGTTCGAGACGTTTATACCTAACCGGCTGGAAGATGGTTATGGTCTGAATATACGGGCTGTAGCCAGGGCCAGGGACCATGGTATAAACCTTATAATCACCGTGGATTGCGGCATAAATTCGGTTAAAGAAGTGGAATGTGCTAATGACTACGGCATTGACGTTATCATAACCGATCACCATGAAGTGAAGACTGATGAGCGGCCGCCGGCTTACGCTACAATTGACCCTCATCAGCCGGAATGCGAATATCCTTTTAATTTTCTCGCTGGTGTCGGGGTGGCGTACAAGTTCGCCCGGGCTTTGATGACAGGCCGGGAAGATGAGGTAGATGAGCATCTCGATCTTGTTGCGCTGGGGACCATAGCCGATGTCGTTCCGCTTAAAGGGGAGAACCGCATACTTGCCAAGAGCGGCCTTAAGAAACTTCGATATACCTCTAAACCGGGGATAAAAGCTCTGATGGATATAGCGTATGTCAATCCTGAGAAGCTTACGTGCCGGCAGATAGGGTTCGCCCTGGGGCCGAGGATAAACGCAATGGGGCGCGTGGGGTCGGCGAACGTGGCGCTGGACCTTCTTTTGTGTACGGATGACGAAGAGGCAAGAGATATCGCCCGCACCCTGGACAGGGAGAACCGCAACAGGCAGAAGATACAGGCGGATATCGTAAAAGACGCGCTCGCCAGGGCAAAAGAGGAAGTTGATACGGAGAACGACAGCGTTATAGTTTTGGCGGACGAGAGCTGGCATCCCGGGGTTATCGGGATCGTAGCCTCGCGTCTTACGGAAGAGTATAACATGCCGGCCATACTTATAGCTCTCGATGGCGACAGGGGCAAGGGTTCAGGACGCAGCGTGGAAGGGTTCAATCTTTTCGGGGCGATAACGGACGCGGGTGAGCACCTGATAGATTTTGGCGGTCATGAAGCGGCGTGCGGCGTGAAGGTCGAAACGGGCAAGATAGATGATTTTAGGAAAAAAATGAATGAGGTAGCCCATAAGCATTTTTATACCGAAGAGGACCATGTTCCCGAGCTAAAGATCGATCTTGATCTTCCGTTCTCGCACATCGAGGTCAAACTGATAAAAGAGCTCAATATGCTGATGCCGCACGGGCCGGGTAATCTCGAACCGATCTTTTGCACGAACGGTCTCAAGGTGAAGAACAGGCCCACCGACATAGCGAAGAATAATAACAAGATAGGATTTAAGTTTTTTGCCAACTGCGGCAGCCTTACTTGCGAGGCTGTGACATTCAAGCTGAAAGCAATAGAAAGGCCCCATATGGGCGACACTATAGACCTCGCGTACACGCCATCGATCTACACCCGCCGGGGAATAGACTCTATACAGCTTAACATAAAGGACCTCAGGATACTCGAATGACGTTCATAAATATAGACGATATCGGACACTCGGAAATACAGGATAAATTCCATCTTATAATCAAAGTCAGACTGGTGGTAAGCATCGCTTTGCTGGCAGCGTTTGCAGTTCTAAGGCTGACGGGTGTTCTGGTTTTCCCTTTTGCACTTTTCGCTATAGCTCCATTGTTCGAGATATTTATCAATCAGCCGTATAAGGGGATAACAAAAAGACTGAAAAATCCGAGCCTTGTATTTGTAATAAACCAGGCCATTGATGTTTTAGCTATAACCTGGGGGCTTCACTGTATTGGAGGCATGGAC
>CAZUYM010000142.1:0-3458 GCA_964624805.1 uncultured Planctomycetia bacterium | reverse complement strand
GTAACCCCACAACGTAATCCGAGTTCGTCCCTGATATCCCGATATCCTAGTCCCCGATCTCCTGATCCCCCGATGTCCGACTAGAATCCAACAGCGAGGCTGATGACTGATGACTGATTTTTGTTCTCAATTCCCAATTCCCTGATTTTCGCCAAGTTCCCAGTTCCCTGTTTACTAATTATATATAGATGTTATAATAATTTACGATATGAATAATATGAGGATCGCTATTGTCCATGACTGGCTTACGGGTATGAGGGGAGGAGAGAAGTGCCTCGAGGTATTCTGTGAACTTTTCCCCGATGCCACGGTGTTTACGCTTCTTCACATAAAGGGAAGCGTGTCAGCGGTCATAGAAAACATGGATATAAGGACTTCATACATACAGAATCTGCCCGGTTCAGAGAGACATTACAGGCAGTTTCTGCCGTTTTTTCCGTCTGCGATACAGAGCTTCGACCTCACTGGATATGACCTTATTCTCAGCTCCAGCCATTGTGTGGCAAAAGGCATACGGAAACCCGAGAAAGCAGTTCACATATGCTACTGTTATACGCCTATGCGATATGCCTGGAGGTTCTTTGACGAGTATTTTTCCGACGAACCACCCTTGAAACGCTGGCTTATCTCCAGGGTGATACAGAGTTTGAAGAAATGGGACCTTAAAACCAATAAAACCGTTGATTATTTTATAGCGATATCCGATAATGTTAAAAATCGAATTTTGGAATATTACAGCAGGGAGTCCACTGTCATATACCCGCCGGCAGATGTCGATTCTCATACCGCCGGCAATGGAGACGAAAGCTTTTACCTTATAGTCTCGGCGCTGGTGCCTTATAAAAGGGTCGATATAGCAGTAAGGGCCTTTAACGAGAACGGGAAACGACTTGTTATAATAGGCAAAGGACCGGAACAGGAAGAACTGAAAAAAGCTTCTAAAAGCAATATCGAGTTCCTGGGATGGGCATCGGAAGAGGATCTTGACGGTTATTACGCGGGGTGCAGGGCACTCATCTTTCCGGGACTTGAAGATTTCGGTATAGTACCTGTCGAGGCGCAGGCATACGGCAAGCCCGTAATAGCTTTTGCCGCGGGAGGGGTGCTTGAGACGGTCGTTCCCTTTAAGGATGAAGCAGGCTCTTCTTCTCCCACGGGAGTGTTCTTCGACGACCAGCATCCTGACTCGCTTAACGGCGCGATAGAGATCTTCGAGAAAGAGAAAGGCAGGTTTCTTCCGGCGGCGATACGCGCGAACGCGGTACGGTTCAGCCGGGACCGTTTCAAGCAGGAGATAGACGGTTACGTAAAAGAAAAATGGCACGAACATGCAATTGGTGCCGAAAAAAGGGCACGATAAAGATCTGAAATAAAATGAAGAAACGCAATTACATATGGTACGGTTTTATTCTCGTTGTGGGGGATATTCTCGCGATAAATATCGGGTTCCTTTTCTCTTACTGGATAAGGTTCCACTCGGGATTCCTGCCTGTAGCATATGGCATACCAAGCGTGTATCAGTATATGCATGTCCTGCCGCTTCTGACGGTGATCCTCCTTTTTCTTATGCGTTCGGACAGATTGTACGCCGTCAAATCCCGTCTTTCGATAGTGGACGAATTTTTCAAGATAGTGCGGTCGGCGACCATAGGGTGCCTTCTTTTTATGGCGGGTACTTTCTTCTACAGAGAATATTCTTTTTCACGCGGGATGCTGTTCGTGGCGTGGGCTACTCTGATACTTTCAATAAGCGTGTGGCGTTTAGTGGTGAACAGGGCCAGTTTCGCGTTAAGGGCCAGGCACGGGACGACCAGGAATCTTATGGTCATCGGCAATGGTCCTATGGTGGAACGCCTTATCAACCATGTTTCTGGGGATCCCCACTGGGATTATAATCTCAAAGGTGTCGTGCGTATAGGGAAAGACGAAAAGGGCTCTGTGGCGGGAGTCGAGATAGTGGGAGAAGTATCAGATCTTGAGAGGTTTATAGTGCAGGCCGACATAGACGAGGTCATACTTACGGAAATAGAGATGCCGCGTTCGGTAATAATGCACATGATCCTTGAATGCGAAAAACGCATGGTGGAATTCCGACTGGTCGCCGACCTTTTGGGGATGGTGACCTCCCAGGTCGATATGAGGACCATAGATGGTGTGCCGCTTCTGGGGCTAAAGGAATCGCCGCTGTCGGGAATTTATAACCGTTTTATCAAAAGGACTATGGATATATTTTTTTCAGCGGCAGGGTTGGTCGCGTTTTCCCCGGTATTGCTCCTACTGGCAGCGCTGGTCAAATTGACTTCTTCGGGGCCTGTGTTCTATTTTCAGAAAAGGATAGGGGAAGATGGCAGACGGTTCGCTATGATAAAGTTCAGGACAATGATATATAATGCCGAAAAAGGCGTGGGCCCGGTATGGGCCAGTAAAGATGATCCCCGCAGGACCACGGTGGGGGGGGTGTTCCGAAAATTCAATTTTGACGAACTCCCTCAATTGATAAACGTGCTAAAGGGTGAGATGAGCCTGGTTGGCCCTCGTCCGGAACGGCCGCATTTCGTCGGCAAATTCAAAGAGGATATACCGAGATACATGGCCAGGCATAAGATCAAGTCGGGGATGACGGGATGGGCGCAGGTGAACGGCCTGAGGGGCAACACTTCAATAGAAGAGCGTACTAAGTACGATCTGTATTACGTGGAGAACTGGTCCTTGGGGTTTGATCTGAAAATACTTTTTATGACCTTGGCCAAACTTTTTAACATGGAGAATGCATACTAATGAAAATAGTTCTGACTAAAGAAAATATAGTGGACTTTTGCGACAAGTTAATGGAGTGGAGCATCTATACGCTTATAGTAACCACCGCCTTTTCCATTTCCTTGGTGGAGATAGCTTCCACAACATTAATAGTCTGCTGGCTGGTAAAAGTGGCGGTAAAAAGAGACTTATCTTTTTTTAAGCAGGTCCCCGTTAAGATATTAGCTGTTTTCTTTTTGTGGACCATTCTTTCATGCATAAACACCGAGTACCCTAAGGAAAGTTTCAGGGGAGTGATGAAAGTGGCCGAATATTCAGCGGTATTCCTTGCGGTTGCCGGGTTGTCATACAGGGAGAGATTTGTAAAAAGATTATTGTGGGTAACAGTTATAAGTTCTTTCATATTTTGTTTAAACGGCTTTTTCCAACATATAACAGGAGAAGGGCTTATACGTCACAGGAAATTAACAAACATGGATTATCTGAGAAGGATCTCATCTTCATTTGTTCATCCGAACGATTTCGGCGCGTATCTTATGGTGATGTCCGTAGTGGCTATTTCTATTGTTATTTCGAAGGCTGTGGGTTTAAGGGAGAGGATAGCTTGTTCCATTTTGTCTTTCACGGCCCTTTGGAGTTTATTTCTGACTCACTCACGAGGAGCGTGGATATCTTTTTGTGCAGCCCTTATAGTTCTTGGC
>CAZUYM010000141.1:0-3466 GCA_964624805.1 uncultured Planctomycetia bacterium | reverse complement strand
CATTTCCATGGCCAGGGGAGCAGGTTTCCGGCCTCTCTTAATATCCCTGTCCGCAGCGAGCATATACGTTAGCCATTTCCTTATACGTTCCGGCGGGTATTTTCTGGACTGTTCAACAGTTTTTTTCACACGCCAGGCCGGGCCTCCCAACTGTGAGGCGATACCTTCGGGGCCTATGCCCCTGCCTATTAAAAGAACAACTTTCTGCATACTACGCATGTATCCCGCCAGATACCCTATGGTCTTTATGATCTCATTTTCCGGTCGTTTAATCTGACCGTAAAGATCATTAAGTACATGAAACGCCCTCTTTGAGTTCCGGGCATTCAACGCCTCAACCAGCCTGAATATCGCCTCAGACACACTGCGTCCGACCAGGTTCTCGACATCTTCGGCCTCTATCCTCTGGCCATCAGAAAATCCGAGCAGCTTTTCAAGCTCCATTTTTACGCCCCTCATATCCGAGCCCTTAAGCTCTACTATAAGGTCGACCGCTCTGGGCGATATTTCTACTCCGTGCTTCTTGAAAAAAGCTCGGATACCGCTCTTCATCTTAGGGGCATCGGGAGCCGTGGCATCCACAGACTGCAGGAGTTTTGCTATTTTTTTGAAGTTCTTTTTGTCGGGGAAAGAGCCGTCTGAGTACAAAACAAGCACGCTTGTCTCTGACGGCGATTCAAGATAGGATATAAGAGTTTCCGCCGAACTGTCCGTTAGCTGCTGGGCGTCCTTTACCAGAACAACCCTTTTCTCGCCTATAAAAGGCATAGTCCCCAGCGAGTCCATTATCTTTTCTATATCACCGGCGCTATAGACGGAATAGTTAAGCTCGACCTCGTCAGGAGACAGAAACTTATCCCTGATCTTTTTGATCTCTTTTTCGGCAACAAATTTATCGTCACCGCCTATAAGAAAATTTTCAGCCATGGAGTTATCCACACTTTTAACCTGGTTAATTTCGACCAAAAACGTCATTCCCGCGCAAGCGGGAATCAAAAACGTCATCCCGGAATCCGCGTCAGCGGATATCCGGGATCAAATGAAAGTATTATTTTTACTGGATCCCCGCTTTCATTGCGCCTTCGGCTTGTGGCCCCTTACGAGCTTGCCTCTTTTGCTTGCACGCTTTCGCGGGGATGACAGCCCGCTAAGAGGCCGAAGCCCGCTGGCATTCGGCACTTCCTCGGGGGCCTTTGCCCCTCGGTCGCATTCGGGGATGACGATTCGTTTTTAACCTGGTTAGTTTCTGCCAGGTTAACTTGTTGTCCTTGCCCCCTAAAAAAATTTCCTTCCAAAGAGACCGACATCCCCCACTTTGTCATCCCGAGCGAAGGCCGACCTGTCCGCCGAAGCTTTAGCGAAGGAGGAAAGGCCGAGCCGAGGGATCTAATATAGATTCCTCCACTCGTTCGCGTGGCTCCCGCCTTCGCCAAACTATTCGAGAATTATTCGGCTACGGCGGACTAGGCACTCGGTCGAAATGACAGTAATTAGTATGCTAAAGATTAAGATTAAGGTTTAGGTTTTGTAGCAGATGTTGGTGTTGGGTTTTGTCCCTGATTTCCTGATATCCTAGTCCCCGATATCCTAATCTCCTGATGCCCTGGATCTGTTCACTGTTCCCAGTTTACAGTTCACATTCACCAGGATCTAGCATCCTATGTGTAGGCCTGATACTGCGCGCACTACCACGCTTCTACGGTACGCTCCACAACCCTGTTTGCAAGATCCAGCACTGCAGCTTTAACTGCTTCGCCTTCTGTCAGCGCGTTAGGACCGGAGATGTTATAATCAGACTGCCCCATAAAGGAATTTTCAGTCCACATCTTTTCACCGGTAAGGTTGTTGTACAGCGTCATGTTGACCAGTATCGTCACCCTGAACTCTACAATGCTTTCGTTCTTATCGTAGCTTAGCGGATAAAGCCTGAAACTGACAAGTTCGCCTTCAAGAAGCATAGTCGCTTTCGCCTTACTCTCGACATCCAGGTGGCGGTCAAATATGAACCGGTCTATAACCCCTCTTGTGATCATCGTCTCAAGTCCCGGCCAATATGAATACGTCGCCCTCCTGTCAGAGACCTCCTTAGAGGGGTCTATCGTGTTAACAAAGTTAGCAACGTTGATCGAAGTAAGCTCCGGCGGAAGCAAAGTGCCTGAGGAGTACCCGCATCCCGAAACAGCTACAAGACACAATATCAGAGATAATAGTAAATACCTTTTCATCAGTCCTTTATCCTTTTTTGTAGAATTTCTATCCTTCCCTCAGCGTACGTTGCCGCTTCCGTACTCGGGTATTTCGAAACTATCTCCTGGTAATACATCAACGCGCCCTTGTCTTTCCTCTGCCTTTCGTAGAACTTGGCTATTGTCAGGACGCTTTCAGCCTTTTTCCGCTTAAGCTCTTCCAGAAGCTTATTTGCCTCTTCCGATACGGCAGGCCTGGAGGTTGTCGCGGCTATCTGCTTGAACTCACGCATCGCCTCATCCGTATCTTCCTGATCGTATTCCGGGTTAAGGGATGCTTCGTATCTGGTATAAGCGAGCTGATACTTTGCCTCCGGAACAAGCTTGCTGGCCGGGTAATCGTTTATTATACGCTCATACGATCCCATAGCTTCTTTATACTGGTACATCCTTCTGTAACATTCCGCCTGCTTAAAAAGCGACTTGTCGGCATACTCGCTGAAAGGGCTGTTTTCCACGATCTTGCCGTATATCATCGCCGCCTTGTCCAGCGACGTCGAAAGTTCCAACTCCATCAGCTTGGAAGTCTCTTTCGCCTGAAATATCTCGGCGATCCGGAATTCCCTATCCAGGATCTCGTCCATCCGTTTCGTATATGGGTAATTATCAACTGTCTTCTGGTAATTCTGGAAAGCAAAGTAATACTTCCCCTGCTCTTCGTAAGACCGTCCGGCATAATATTGGGCTTCGGGAGCCAGATCTGAATCGGGATAATGCTTGGCGAGCCTTTCAAACTCTTCCCCAGAACGCTTAAAGTCGCTGTTCTTATAGAACCTCATCGCCCACTGGTACTGTTCTTTGGGTGAATCCTTGACGGCGTACTTGGGATTGACGAACGTCTTATCCTTGGGTGTCCATAGCCAGAAGGCATATGATACCCCCTCCAGGGACACAACCAGCGCCAGGACAACGGATATTATTATAATAGACTTTTTGAACATAATTTTACTCGAGTGAAACCCGCACAGCATAAGCGCCGCACGGTTTTTACATTCTATCCCATACATAATACCCTTGTCAACGTAAATACCGCCCCCACTGTCATTCCGCCTGTCCGCCGCGAAGCCAGCCGACGAAGTCCTTCGAAGCCGAATAAAATATAAGTGGTTTGGCGTAGAAGGAAGCTGGATAATAAATAAGTAGTTTAGCGAAGGCTGGTAGCCAGATACAACCTAAATAGGTTGGCGAAGGCGGAAGCGAAGGCCGAAAGGCCGAGTCGA
>CAZUYM010000140.1:0-3490 GCA_964624805.1 uncultured Planctomycetia bacterium | reverse complement strand
CCCTTTTAACTTTCATGTGTTTTATTTCATCCTATTCAGGTTAAGATTAAGTTTGAGGTTAAGTTCTAACGCGACATCCAACCCCACCAATATTTTTTCCTTTTTCCTTTTTCCTTTTTCCTTGATCGTCCCGATACCTCGCCTACTCACAACTTCATGACCTTTATTTTCATCCTTGTCGTCTCTATCTCTATCTGCATCTTCTCAAGATCGGTGTTTATGATCTCTTTCTTTTTTACCAGCGCGGCTCTTCTGTCATTCCAGGACCTGACTTCTTCCTGCGTAAGAGAAAGCTTGTCTTCTTTCTCGATGAGAGCGCTTATCTCGTTTATGTCCCTGTCTAAGTCCCTGATAGTCTGTTTCTTCATGGTGTAGTTCCTCTGCATGTCCAACAGTTCCCTCTCCATCCTGCGTTTCTGGGGATACATCTGCCGCTTAACTTTTTCTGTCGAAGCAGCGTATTCTTTTTTGGTGACCGCCTTTTGTTTTTTAAGCGCGGCTATCTGGTCGTCAGACTGCCGGAGGTCCCTCGCGAGTCCCGTCTCGAGAGCGCTAAGTTGGCCCCTGAGAGCATTGCGATCGTCCAGCACCTCCTGGAAAGTCGGATCAACGGCAAGGATCTTCTTTTCGATCTCCGCCTGATTCTCGTTACATCCGGTCAATAGCGCGCATGACAACATAACACACGCCGTTATCACCGGAACCGCATATGAAAATAATTTTGATCTGCCCATTTTGACAAACTCCTTACCAGTCCTTTAACGCGTATCCGGACCGTTAGACTTTGTTCTTTATGACGTCTTTAAGTTCGCTAAAACCCGCCAGCACAGCTACGATGCCGCCGAGTATCAAAAGTGCCGGTACCATGCCCCTCAGTATGAACATAAATTCGTACCACCAGGCCACAAGAAGTATCAATCCCAGCACCGCCACGATGCCGCCTATCAATAAGCTCAATATTTTACCCATTCCCTACCTCCTTCTAAGGATCCTTGCCGACACTCGGGCCGAGGATCATGACAACACATGAGTGGCAACCGTCAGGTAGATGAACACCCCTACCACATCGTTTAGCGTGGTAATAAGAGGACCTGAGGCTATTGCCGGATCTATGTTTATTCTTTTAAACACTACGGGTATCAGTACACCCACAAAATTAGACCATACTACAACAAGAAATATCGATAAACCCACTATCAGGCCTACATGGGTGTTCTTTTTCCACAGTTCGGCCAGAAACGTCAGAACCGTGCCACACACTATACCGAGTGTTAGCGCTATTTTGAACTGCCTCCAGATCTCGTCCGCGACACGCGAAAGGTCCATACGCCCCAGTGCTATCTCTCTCACAACAACGGTGGACGCCTGCACGCCGCTGTTACCGCCGGTAGCGGTAATGACCGGTATAAACGATACAAGCGCGATAGTCTCCGCCAGAGTGATCTCGTACATCTGTATTACCAGACCCGTAATTATACTTCCCAGCATGCACGTTACAAGCCACGGCAACCTGTTTCTGGTGGCTCTCCCCGTCGATTCATAACCCTGCTCTTCTTCTATCGTACCGGTCATCCTGCTTATATCTTCGGCGTGTTCTTCATCCATAACATCGATGATGTCATCGACGGTTATACGCCCGACCAGCTGGTAATCTTTGTCTACTACAGGGATAGAAAAAAGGTCATACTTTCTTATGATGTGGGCGACCTTTTCCTGGTCCTCCTCTACCGGCACGGAACGCAGATCCTCGTCCATGATGTCCTTGATGAGTGTTCCCTTGCGCGCGGTTAAAAGTTTCCGTATCGAGACCGTGCCCCTCAGGTGATGGTTATGGTCGACCACGTAAATATAGAATACTTTGTCGTCCACTTCCAGGCCGCGTATGTGCTGGATGGCCTCCTCTACATCGTTATCCTCTTCAACGCTTACGAGATCGGGATTCATGACACGGCCGGCAGAATCTTCCGGATATCTCAGGATCTCTTCCACCTCTTCCGCGTCTTTCTCTTCCATAAGTTCGAGAATATCTTCGCGGTCTTTTTTCGGGATCTCCCCTACGATATCGGCGGCTTCATCGACAGGCATCTCATCGAGGACCAGCGCGAGCATGTTGTTGTCCACTTTAGCGAGTATCTGCAGCCTGCTCTGGGGATCGGTATCGTCAAGTACTACGGCGGCGGCGGGAATATCAAGCAGATTGAATACACGCAGTTTCTCCTCGTTCGAGAACTCTCCGAGTATCTCGGCTATATCTTCCGGATGCATCTCGGCCAGATAGGCGCGGATAGCGTCCTCAGCAGCTTCCTCCAGAAGCCGTCTGATACTATCAACACGATCTTCCATGATCTCCGCTTCGGTCTTTTCTATTTCTTCTCTGTGATCAGCCATGATACGTATCTCTTTTATTTCGTGGTCCGGGATCTGCCCGGGTCGGTATATATTATAGTCACTTTGATATTATACGTTTAAAAGAGAAATTGCCAACAGTTTTTTACCTACGGCTGTTTTATACGGGGCCGAAGTATGCTATAATTATGCACTTATGAAGAGATCAGGTTTCGTATCCATATCCGGGCAGCCCAACGTGGGCAAGTCAACCATACTTAACGGCCTTCTAAAAGAAAAGGTGGCGATAGTAAGTAGACGGCCCGAAACTACTCGCGACAATCTTCGCGGTATTCTTACCGAGAAGGACTGTCAGGTCGTTTTTACCGACACTCCCGGAATACACAAACCGCATGACCTCCTGGGCAAAGTGATGCTTACGCGCGCCCAGTCATCCATCATGGAAGCGGATATCATACTTTTTGTCACGGAAAAACGGGTAGCTTTCAACCGTGAGGACGATAACATCGTGAAACGGCTGCCACGTCCGGAAGAAGGCAAAAAGGTCATACTCGTCATAAACAAGGTCGATCGGGTAAAAGATAAAAAAATACTCCTCCCTCTCATTGAAAAAGCACTGGAGTTCTACCCCTTCGACGAGATCGTGCCTATCTGCGCTCTCAAGCCGGATCACCTGACAAAACTTATGGATGTCATAAGACCGCTACTGCCGGAAGGGCCTTTCATGTATCCGGAAGACCAGATCACCGATAAGAACGAACGTTTTCTGGTACAGGAGATCATCCGGGAAAAAATATTGAGAGAGACCTATGAAGAGATCCCCCACGCGGTAGCTGTAGTCGTGGAAAACTGGGAGGAAGACGACGATACCGACCGCATAAACATACATGCAACGGTCTTTGTAGAAAGAACATCTCAGAAAGCTATCATCATCGGCAAAGAAGGCGCCATGATGAAAAAAATAGGACAACTCGCCAGAGCCGACATAGAACACATGCTCGAGCGCCACGTATACCTGAACCTGTGGGTCAAGGTCTTCGACAAGTGGAAGACAAACCCCCACGCCCTCCGCGAAATGGGATATTCAGACTAAAGAAGAAGTGGGGTCAGCCCTTGACATGTGACAAGATAATAGTATGTCACA
>CAZUYM010000139.1:1401-3502 GCA_964624805.1 uncultured Planctomycetia bacterium | reverse complement strand
TAGCCTTGATCACATCCGCGGGAGCGCCCAACTCTACACCGTAATCGGCGCATATGCTGAATGTGTTGTCTATCGCGTCCGGTGATATTGGTTTCGAAAAATCAAGTGATACCGCCCTGTCGGGACGAACACCCATAAGTGCTTTGATACGCGCGGTGATCTTGCCAAGCTCAGCCTGGTCGTCATCTACCATACCTTCGGCAGTCCGTATACGTGCAAGGATCCCTGGTACGTCATCTTCATGAGCCTGTTCAAGTTCCACTTTCAGGCTCTCGACGCCTTTATTCAGGCGGTCTATTTCGTCAGTTATCTGATTCGCGTTCTGCCACAATACGAAAAAATCTCTCATCGTGGATACGGTAGACGCGTAGTATTCCGCCCTTTTATTTCCTATATTAGCCAGTGCTTCGGAGACGCGAGCGTCTTTCCCCCGGTCCAGTAACGTGAGTGATACTCCCGGAAGCGCCATGCTCAAACTTTCCGACCTGGTATCGTATCCCAGGCCTATCCACACCTTAAAATTACCGAAGATACCGCCCGTTCCGTTCTCCTTAAGGTAATTTATTGTCGCCAGATCTATGTCCAGCCTCTCGTCAAGAAGATTATCCGCGGTAAGTACGGTAAGGAGGATATCGGTGTCTGAAAGCTGCGGCCGGGACAGAAGCCCTTCCCGGACCTTATCATAAGTTCCCCTCTGCGGTATGGTCCTTACACTGTCCAGTATGGAACTGATAACTTCTTCCACATCGCCTTGGTAGGTGTCATCACGCTGAAGCCTGTTAGCTTCTTCCAGGGCAAATTCGTATAAGGTGTTCCTGAGAATAGAGTCTTCATCTTCGGATTTCATCCGTTTTACTGATTTCTTTCCCAGTTTATACATCTGTTTCTGCTCACGCGCGTTCTCTGCCCGGGAAAGCAGGATTATAGATTTCCTGGCCGCCTCTTCACGCTCGGGTGTGTTTCCTCCCCAGAGTCTCCCTATCAGAGGAAGTCTGAACCCGCCTTCCACGGTAAGATCCCGCTTCACATCGTCCACTGTTATTTCTTCAACATCTATCAGTTCCATCACCGGGATATCCGGCTCTTCGACGACGGCAGCTTCCGGAACGGCAGCTGCCGGCACCGGAGTTTCCGCCGGCGGCGTTATTTCCGGCTGAGCGATACCTGTATCTGTAACCGTCTCCGTATCTCCGGCCCGGGCGATCATAAGTTCCGGTTCCGCGACGGGCGCCGGAGGTTCCAGTTCCGGCGTTATAACTTCTTCCCAGACTCCCGTGGGCCACGCCTCATCCAGCTGGGACGTTATCCACTCCTGCATATATTCGGGAGTATAGCCGGTATCTATATCTGCCACGCCAAACATAGCCTCAGTGGCCTCGGTCATGCCCAGATCTACCTGAGTTTCCATATAACCGAGAGGTGTCAGCGTTGATGTTGTAATGCCGGGAGTCGTGGGCGCGGCTGGGGACGGCGCCGGTGTCATTGACGCTATCGCAAAGCCCGCGAACACCACTATCCCCGCCGATAACAACAGTATCGCTCTCGCGTACGCCGGCATACTGCCGAATATGGGGATGCGGTCGAACATCTGCGCCGTTTTTTCTACCTGCGACTCCATCCATCCTTTTGTCCCCGCGAAAACTCCCATCCCCCGTATAACGGGCGAATATACCGTCGCCTCCGGAAACATCACTCGCAACGCTCTTGAAAGTTCTCTGAACCTGTCCCTTCCTATGAGCCCGAGATCCAGAAGTATCCTGTCCAGGTCCAACGTACCGTCGTCTTTCCTGGAAACGTCTATACCCATGAGCTGCAGCAGATATTCATCATGATAACGCTCGAATATCTTCGCCTGGTCCCTGTAAAACTCATTGTATTTCAGGGACTTCATCCTGTCCTTCATATCCCTGGAATAATCCCGACGCATCCTGAATATCTGCCTTGTCCTGCCGATCACCTCCGATGGCCCGTAAAGACGTCTGGCCGTTTCCATGTCTTTCAAATGCTGTTTGACCGCGCTTACCGCCTCGCGGAACTCTTTTTTCTGCGACGTGCGGATATCTTCCTGATCCGCCACAAGCTCTTCGACTACCATCTTCTG
>CAZUYM010000139.1:0-1391 GCA_964624805.1 uncultured Planctomycetia bacterium | reverse complement strand
CTTCATACAGCACACGGTCAAATATCCCCTGCCCGCTTATTGTCTTGTCCGATACTATCCTGTACAGAAAATCCGCCTGTATCTCCCGCTGTGGCACACTGATCACTTTTTCTGACAGGATACGGAATCGTTCCAGTTCTCCTTTGTTTAAATGTGTTTCCGCGTAGATCTCCAGATCACCACCTTCGGCAAAACGCACTATAAGATCACTGATGACCGCGAAATCGTCGTCGGATAACCTTTCGGATGACGCTATAAGGGGAGACATCCTGTTCCTGAGCTCCGTGAGCATTTCGCTTTCCCTTTCAAACGCCCACTGATCCTGCTCCTGTAAAGATGCCGCATCCCCCCGTTCGATCACGCTTTCTTCGTATGTATTCATGAACGGGTTCCTGCCCTTATACTCCTCCGCGGACAAGACAGCCATATCCGGGGCAAGGACCTTTCCGAGGAGGTCCACCATCTCGGTCCTTTCGCTCCGCACAGGGGTATCCAAAAGTATTCCGTTCACATGGCTTTTTATAGCAGTCCTGATCATATTTGCCGTCGAAGGACGTACGCTGGTCGCCGTTATAGGCATCCCCAACCGGGCAAGCATACTCACTTTCTCCTTCATCGTATCCGCCCGGTATTCCAGAAGATACGGTTTTATCTCCAGCCCGAGTTTCCTGAGGTTCTCTGCTCTACCCTGCAATGTTGCCAGCGGGATAGACTCTATGATCCTTTTAAAATACGACGGGGTATGAAGCCTGACCATATCCTCATCCGACATGCCCGCTGCCCTGAGAGCCCTCATTTTATTGATATAATTCTGCAGCGTCTCACGGTATTCGTCGTCCTCGAACACTGCAGGCATAGCACCTTCAGGATCCTGGATGAATTCATAAACCTGCTCGTGCCGCTTGAGCCTTGAGTTAAGTCCCTCGATAGCCATTAAAAGACGGTCTATCTTGCGATCAGCACTATTAATATCTTTCTGGGCATTTTTATTGCCCTGGGTAAGACTTATAGCAGCCCTTTCCCTATCTCGTCTCAAAGCGGTTACCTGTACCTCGAGTTTTGTCACATCAGGCTGTATCTTGTTCTCAAAAGATTCTTTAACAGATTCGTTTATTGCTTCTCTGAACTCATCACCAATATCGTTCAGCGCCGCCATGAACCCTTCCTCGATCCGTATATTAGTCCGGCGCTGACGGCCGTTGGATATAAGCTCCGATATCCTTCCCCTGTTCCGGGACAATACTATCGCCGCCGATATCATTACCGCTGCCAGCGCCAGCATCGGCGCTACCGACTTCAGTAATCCCGCTAGCGGAATGGCGGATCCCGGTCTTGCAAGGGCCGGAAGAACAGCCAGAAAAACCGTCGCGAGCGTAGCGGCCGTGACAGCA
>CAZUYM010000138.1:0-3572 GCA_964624805.1 uncultured Planctomycetia bacterium | reverse complement strand
TACCCCCGACAGGCTTTTTAACCCCAGCCAAAATTTGTACGGGGTCTGCCTAAACAGCAACAGTTCTTTTAAATTCCTCAATATCACCGCGGGCGTCATATAAAATTCTACAAAAGCCTTTTTCAGAAGGCTCTGCATCTTTTCCCTTCCAAGCAGCGGATTAACGTATACCGGATCGGAAAAATCGAACTGATTATAGTCTTCGTATTTTGCGTCTTCTCTAAACCCGCCGTCCGACCTTGCTATTTTCTGCAGCTCTGTTCCCGGCATCGGGACAGGAAGGAAGAAAAGCGCAAGCTGATTCCCTATTCCTTTCGCGAACTTAATAGTGTTCCTAACATCTTCCTCGTCCTCTCCCGGGAGACCGAGAATATAGCTGGTATACACATAATATCCCAGGTCAAGGGCCGCGCGCAACGTTTTCTCGTTCTGCCGGACAGTGGTCCCTTTCTTAAGAAGGTCCAGAGACTTCTGATTGGCCGATTCCACTCCGAAAAGTATGCACCAGCACCCCGCATCCTTCATGATCTTGAGCAGCCTTTCCCCGGCAGTATCTACCCGGCTGTTGCATGCCCATGGAAGATCAATCCCTGAATCGGCATACGCAGCGCAGAAATCTTCCACCCACTGCCTGTTTACCGTGAAGGTGTCGTCAAAAAACATTATCCCCCTTGCACCATACTTTTCCTTAAGGATCCGCATCTCTCCTATGATGGTCTCTACGGGCTTATATCTGGCCTTTTTCCCCATAGTTACATAGGAATCGCAGAAAACACAGTCATACGGACAACCCCGGGAAGCCAGAAGACCATATGTCGGAAATTTTTTTGCATATGTTACCTGCGCGACATATTTTTCCATCGGAAATATTTCAAAGAGGGGCGTGGGAAGCTCTTCCGCGGACAAACGGTCATCCTCATTAAAAGGATTTATTGTGATCTGCTCTCCCGCCTTGAAAGCTATCCCTGACAGGCTGCCGGCCTTTTGCATCTCCCCCTCACCAAGAAGCTCCATCATCCTGAAAAACGTCTTTTCTCCCTCCCCGAGGACCATGTAATCGATAGAGTCAGTAGCCCTCAATGTCTCCTCTGGCATTTCAGTCCCGTGTATGCCTCCCAGCACCGTAACTATGCCCGGGAAATGCTGTTTGATCAGCTCAAAACACTTGATCGTAAAATTTATCTGCGGAGTAGTAGAACCCATTGCCACCACATCCGGGAGATCGCGCTTCAGGTACTCCAGATAATCCGCTTCCGCCATGCCTTCTATCTGCGGATCCAGATAAGACGGTGAAAAACCCCTTTGTGATATATACGCGGCCACGCTGGCTACGCCAAAGGGGAACGTGTTATTCCCTGCTCCCGCCGCGAACATCCCGTAAGTGATATCCTTCGGCACGAAAGGTTCCTGAAAAAATATTTTTAATTTTCTCTTCATGCGTATCAGCAATACTGCCGGTGACAACATCTCCGGCATATTGGAAAAGAAACTCCCTTTTGCTGTATCCCCTTTCGGAACTCCCGGTAAAGACCGTTATTCCAGATGTCCCGCAGTTTATCATCTTTCACATTCCCTACTACCAGGTCTACCTCGTCGCACGGCACTACGTCTCCGTTGGGACGTATGAAAACATCGAACCACGGGAGGAGGCATTTTCTTTTGAGCCCGGGAAAATCCGGATCTGAATAATAGGCTTGAAGGTCCTTGTCCTTTACGGCCGGAAAGAAAAATACGGGTATTTTATAACTGTTGTTTTTTACTTTTTTTATGCCGGAGATAATGTCTTCGCCCGCCGCGGGCGGGCTGTCAGCCAAAACTGACTGGGAATGCTGGAACGTAAGATATCTTGCGGGAGTTTTTTCTATCCTTTGCGCTATTGCGTCCAGCTCCGTGCCGGTTTCCTTCACAATATCCACGGGACAGTTAATCGAGATGACCGGCCCTTTTTTTTCTTTGTAAGAGCTGCACTCTGCGATAATCCCCTCTATATCTGACAGGTTCCACGGGTTGAGAGATATAATAACGTTCTCAAGTCCCCGAAGAGGCATGATTTTCTGTGCGATCTCCCTGAATGCTATGCCGTTGGTAGCAAAGAAGAATTTGTACCCCTCCCCTGAGAGAAACTCGAGTATCTGCACAAAATCAGGGTTTACAGCGGGCTCCCCGCCAAAGACATATATCCTGGGTTTTATATGAAATGACCTTTTGATATCTGTGGACAGCCTCTTTACGTCTTCCAGCATCATATCCGGATAAGATGTCCTGCGCGCTGGGTCCTGATAACAATACCCGCAATCAAGATCGCACCTGTAGGTTATAGCCAATTCCAGGTACAACGGCGGCAGAAGCGCGTAACCATTGAACCACCTGAGAGGATCCAGCATCTTTCCGAAACCGGTACCGGGTAGATTCTGCATCTTTTTGATATTCAGGCCGATCGCGCCCCTCCTCAGGTAAGATAGTTTTTATAATCCCTGTTATATACGAACAGGTCGAACCATATAAGATAATTCAAGATGCTCCACAGGGCCCTGCCATTGTCGCGTTTTTTCTGCCTGTGTTCTTCCCACAGCTGCCTTATGTATCCATAATTGAATATTTCCGCTTTCTCAATGTTCTTTTTCGTGAAATATTTTTCCATGGCCTTATCCAGTCCTTCAAAAAACCATAAGGAATGCGGCATCTCAAGCCCCATGCTTTTTCTCCTGTATATCTTTTCCGGCAATATCCGCCTCATAGATTCTTTCTCAAAATATCTCGTGGTGAACCCTTTGATCCTGTGCCGGGAAGGTATAGTAGTAACAAAATCGACTACCTTCCTGTCAACGAACGGGAACCGGGCCTCTACCGAGTTTGCCATAAAAGTCCGGTCATTCTTTACCATGAGGTCGCATATAAAAAAATATTTCAGATCAAGAAGAGAGATCCTGTCCAGACTGTCCTCAAAGTTCATCCTGTAAAAAAGATTAGCAAAAATATCATCAGTGGACCGAAAATCCGTGTATGGTTCCCTCAAAAGAAGTTTTTTCTCATCTTCGGTAAAAACATGCCGCCAGTGCATATGCGCCCTCGGAGCATCTTTCTCTACTCCTTCAGTGAATCTCTTGGCTAGAAAATCAAAACTTAATTTTTTCATGGATACCGGCATCTTGTGCGCTGTGTTGTAAATAAGTTTGCGAACTGCGCCCGGGATGTGTTTAAGGTACATCTTCTGTATCTTATGCGCCAGGTGTGTGTCGTACGCGTTGGAGATCTCATCCCCCCCTTCCCCGGACAAAAGCACTTTTACGTATTTTTTTGCCTCCTTCGCGAGAAGATAACTGGGGATTACCGCGCCGTTGCCGCTCGGTTCATCCATATATGCCATCTGCGTAACAAGACTGTCGATAACATCTTCGGGGCCGACCGTTATCTCATGGTGGACAGGTTGCGCGTAATCCACCATTATCTTCTGGTACTGCGATTCATCAAAACTGGATTCTCTCATTTTGATGGAAAACGTATGTATCTCCCGGCTTCTACCCAGCTCTTTCGCGAGAGCCAGCATGGAGCTGGTATCGATACCTCCGGAG
>CAZUYM010000137.1:0-3585 GCA_964624805.1 uncultured Planctomycetia bacterium | reverse complement strand
GTTAAAACCCGCGATCCGTCTTTTTTTGAGCCTTTTGCCAAACATACTTTGCAAGGGTATCTTCGTGAAAATCCCCAGACTGTTACCGTATTGCCCCAAGGACAGGAAATTTGTTTTTAACGCATACTTGAAGGATGTCAGAGTTAACGTTAACACGGTGTACCCGATCGAGCGGGAAATGCTGACAGGATATTATGATAAAAGCATGCTGGGTGTCGTCGACAAATTTGTCAAAAAGGGAGATGTTTGTTTTGATGTAGGAGCGAATGTCGGGCCAGTCAGCTTTGCGTTGGCCAAAAAAGTGGGGATGGATGGGAGAGTTTTCGCTTTTGAGCCAGGACGTGTAATATACAGCAGGTTGGTCGACAATCTCCGCCTGAATCCGGACTATGAGAGGATAATACAAACGTATAAAACGGGATTTTCTGACAAAACGGAAACGCTGTCTTGGAATGAAGACAAGACAAACAGGGGAAATGCCGGATTTATTATTCAGGGGCCTAACCAGGAAGAAAGAGTAGAGTTGATCACTGTTGATGATTTTGCCAGAGAACATCGTATCAAAAAGGTGGATTTTATTAAAATTGATGTCGAGGGGATGGAATACGAGGTTATCAAGGGGGCTCGAAAGACTCTGAAATATCATAAGCCCGTCCTGTATTACGAGACAGGGTTTTTTGAAAAAGGGTTCTGGGCGGAAATAGCGCGAGAGCAACAAGTTGTACTATTTATAGAACAAATGCTGGTAGAGATGGGCTATCGGCTATATAAGCAACAGGGACAGGAGTTGCGGGAAACCCGCTATCCGGATCTTTCTTACAATACAATAGCTATATGGGGAGGGGTGGCGACATCTTGACCCTTGTCTTCTCCAAGGATTTGACAGGATAAAAAGCAATGGTATACTGATGCCCGAGAGAAAAAAGAAAGAGGGACAAGGAAGCGGAGAAAAGAGGCAGGGTTTACCCTTGTCGAGATCATGATAGTGATAGCCATTATAGGATTGCTCGCGGCGATGGCGGCAGCTGCATATATGAAAATAATGGATGATTCCCGAACAAAAATATGCAAAGCGAACCAGATAGCCGTCTACAATGCCGCGGCACAGTACGGGATGTTCGCGGGGAATTCCCTCGAGGAAGCAGGGGGCTCGAGCGAACAGCTGGACACCCCGGTCTCCGAGGGTTACATAAAGAACAGGGGGACATTGTTCTGTCCTTCGACAACCGTGGAGGGACAGGAGGAGTATCTGATGATCTACGACGCTAACGGCAGCGTGAGGGATGTTGAATGTCGCGTGGAGCCGGCGAAACACGAGTGGCAGTAATATTGAAGAGTTTTCTTGAAAAAGGTGGAGTTTCTGTATACAATTGATTTACTATAGAAGAAGAGATTGGCAAATAAAGGGGGAGCAATGAAAAAGGTTATCAGCATTATCGTTATCGCAGCCATAGTAGTCGCGTGCGGAACGCCCGTTTTTGCGGATGAATATAATCCCATCAAGAAGCTCGGCCGGGGACTTTGGAACACATTGACCGCGGTTGGGGAGATCCCGACATCGGTCATGGAAGACAGGGGAGGCTCGGGGATGATCGCCGGCAAGACACACGGCCTGATAGAGGGCATAGGCAGGTTTTTTGTGAAGACCATTGCAGGAGCGGTTGAAATAGTTACGTTCCCATTGCCTTTTCCCAACGAGAACAAGCCCATACTGGACTCAACGGAATCCTTTAAGCCTAAGGGCCCGGGCAACTAGAACAAAGTTTCTTGCAAAAGAAAAGAATTAATTATACAATTGACGCGAAATACAGAGGGCCCGCGTAGCTCAGTTGGTAGAGCAAAGCATTCGTAATGCTTAGGTCAGTGGTTCGACTCCACTCGTGGGCTCCAGCTTTCCTTCCTTGCCATAATAATGACTCGGTTCAGAGAAGTCCTTTTTCAGAAAAACTTTTTCTTCCTTTGGTCTGGACAGATAATATCTGAGTTCGGAGATCGGCTGAACCAGATGGCCTTGATCGGCCTGATCTATTCTAAACATCCCGGTTCCGTCATGGCGCTGGCGAATCTGCTGCTATTCACAATAATCCCTGTATTTCTTATCGGCCCCGTGGCGGGAGTCTACGTTGACAGGTGGGACAGAAAAAGGGTGATGATAGTATCCGACATTCTGAGGGGGGTGCTGGTCCTTCTCATACCGCTTTGCGTCATGATCGACCTGATGCTGCCGGTATATGTGGTCATATTTATCATGTTTTCCGCGACAAGATTTTTTCTGCCGTCAAAGATGGCTCTTATCCCGAAGATCGTATCCGGAGAGCAGCTTCTGGTCGCGAACTCCCTGGCAAATACCACACGGATGCTCGCGACCATTTTTGGTTTTGCCCTGGCCGGTTTTATCGTGCAGAGAGCAGGGCATATGTATGGATTTTATCTGGATAGCATAAGTTATTTTGTTTCCGCTCTTTTGATATCAAGAATGGTACTGACGAAGAGAAACGCGGCAGAGAAAGGCTCGATACGAGAGGCCCGCGAGGTGCTGGAAGTTTCTATCAGGCGTCATTTGTGGACCGAGATAAAGGAAGGGTTCAGGCATATGGTGGAGCAGGACCGGATGAAGACGGTTACCGGGATAGTGTTCCTGCTCATGGCCGGCACGGGCTCCGTTTTTTGTGTCATTATCGTTTTTGTTCAGGAAGCATTCGGGACGGTCACTGAAGACCTTGGGATACTTGGGGTTTTTCTGGGTGGTGGGCTTTTGGCGGGCACAGTGCTCTTCGGAAAGTTCGGACAGTCCCTGTCCCGGGTCCGGACCATGTTCGCCAGTCTGTCTTTAAGCGGATTTTGTGTTATCCTCTTCGCGGTTGCCGCGAGGGTCGAACCGGTGCTGCTTTTGGGTGCATCGCTGATCTTTGTGCTAGGCGCCGCCGCCGCTCCGATTCTGACCTGTGTGAATACATTGATGCATACACTTGTGCCGGACGAGGCGCGTGGAAGGATATTCAGTTCGATGGAAGTGGTTATACATCTCGCATTCCTTCTCTTCATGTTCCTGACCGCGTATCTCGCGATATACATAGACAAATTTTATATTCTTCTGGGATGCGGATCTGTTTTCATTGCAACGGGGGTAACGGGGTATGCGACGATTCGCTTGAGGGAAATACGGAGATAAGAGTCGGGGATATTATTTCTTCTTGCTCTTTTTCAGGATCGGAGCCCAGCAGGTTTCGTAAAAAGCGCACAAGTTGCAGCAGATATTCTCCTGATTATGTTCACCCCGGTACCATTTTTTCTCACAGGTCCAGTAGTTCTGGCATTTTTCACAGCAATGAAGTTTTTTGAATTCAAGTTTTGGCATAAGAACCTGTTTCCTTTTATAGAATAGCGAACGTCATAATTATATAATGAAAAGAGTCAGAATTCAACCAGAGAATTTCATGGAGGACTGACGAAATAATGATAAAACCTTTTTTTTGTAGACAGCTTCAAGGATCGGGAGGCTCTGCCCCGGAACGATTGACAAACCGGGGTCAATATGTATAATGAAAACTCGCATAAATGCCTTTAAATGAAGGAAAAAAATGA
>CAZUYM010000136.1:0-3589 GCA_964624805.1 uncultured Planctomycetia bacterium | reverse complement strand
GAGGAGGGCTTTTTATGAATATGAAAAGACTAAGACCTTTGAAACAGAGCTTAACTCTCTTACAGAAGAGAGGCAGACATGCCGTACGGAGATGATCGCAACTATCACAAAACTGAGAGATGAGGGAGAAATGCTCCAGGCAGACGCAAGGCAGAAGAAGCAGACCGAGATAGATTCTAAGCTCGCGGCGCTCCAGGAGTTTGACAGAGATACAAGGCAGCAGCTTCTTAACAAGAAGAACGACATGTTCAGAGTCGTAGTTGAAGACATCCAGAAGGTTGTCACGGAAATGGGAAAGAACCAGAAATATGATTATGTGCTGGATTCCAGGAATGTGATGTACGCGAAAGAGCAATACGACCTGACAGATGCGGTTGTAAAACAGCTTAATAAATAATTTTGACAGATTCCCGAGGATGCGGGAATAACAGGACTTTTGGGGACAGGTTTTGGCTATCAAAGAAACCTGTCCCCATTATTATGAAGCAGAAGACGATAAAAAAAGAAGTAAGGTTCGCCGGTAAGGCGCTTCAGACAGGCAAGCATGTTGTAATGATATGTCGGCCTGAGCGGGAGGGCGGCGGCATAAGTTTTACCAGGACGGACATCAACGACCCGGTGACGATAAAGCTGGGAGAGCTGATGTCTTCAAGTTCCAATAAGAGAAGAAGTACGATAGGGCTGGGGAAGGTCCAGGTACAGACGGTTGAACATTTTCTGGCGGCGCTATGGGCGTTGGGTATAGACAATCTCAGTGTTGAGATCTCGGGAGCTGAGCTTCCGGCCATGGATGGAAGTGCTCTTGGTTTTTTTACGCCGCTCAAGGAAGCGGGGACAGTTGAGCAGGACATGGAGCAGAGGTGCATTAAGATCACAGAACCCATTGTGGTGGAGAACGGGGACAGGTCCATTTCTATTGTACCTGCTGACGATTTCAGTGTATCATATTCTATCGACTATGAAGTTGGCTGTATAGGAAAAGAAGAGTTTAATATTACGCCCGACACAGATTCTTTTGAGAAAGAGATAGCGCCTGCAAGGACATTCTGTCTGCTTAGAGAGGCGGTGCTGCTTTTTCTTACGGGGTTAGGCAGAGGGGCAACTTTTAATAACACCCTGATCCTCGGGAACAAAGGCCCGGTAGGCACAAAATTCCGGCTCCCCAATGAGCCGGTCAGACATAAGATCCTGGATCTTATTGGCGACCTGTACATGCTGGGCCGGCCGATAATAGGAAAAGTCGTCGCGAAAAGATCGGGACATTCGCTTAATGCTGAAGTGATAAAGAAAATAGCAGAGCAATATATTTAAAAAAGGAGAAAAAATGAGCAGTAAGATCATAGACATTAAAGGGATACTGAACAGAATGCCTCACAGGTATCCGTTCCTTCTTGTAGACAGGGTTCTAGACTATGAACTGGGCAAATGGATCAAGGCGCTAAAGAACGTTACAATAAATGAACCGTATTTCCAGGGGCATTTCCCGGGAGAGCCTGTTATGCCGGGCGTTCTCCAGATAGAAGCGCTTGCCCAGGCCGGTGGGATACTGGCGTGTGCTACGCACGAAGACAGGGATATAATAGCTTTCTTTATGACGGTTAATAACTGCAAGTTCAGAAAGATGGTTGTTCCGGGAGTCCAGTTGATTTTAACTTCAGAGATAACAAAAGTTCTGCGCGGCAATATTATCCAGGTTCATGGAAAAGGTACAGTTGACGGCAAGGTGGTCAGCGAGGGAGACTTCATGTTCACCATTGTTGACAGGGCCGACGTAAAGTAACAGGGAAAACAAATGAGTAAGATCGGTATAATTGCAGGAAGCGGATCGATGCCGCTCGAATTTATAAAAGCCGCCAAAAAGCGGGAAGAAACAGTTGTCGTTTTTGCCCTTAAGGGAATGGCTTCCGAAGAGCTGGAACAGGCCGGGGACAAGCTCTACTGGATGGAATTGGGACAGATAGCAAAGTTCGGGTTTCTATTCATGAAAGAAAGGATCAGGCACGTTGCGCTGTTGGGAAAGGTCGAGAAAAATGTCATCTATAAAAAGACCGACCAGGATTCCACGTATAAAGAAGGGTGGAAAAAACTTGCTAACAAAAAAGATTATTCCATCCTGAATGCCATAACGAGCGGGCTTGCCAAGCTGGGAGTGGACGTGATAGACACAAGTAAATATTTGTGTGACCTCTATCCCGGAAAAGGAGTTCTTACAAAAACCCTTGCAGATGAAGACCTGAATAAAAACATTGAGTTCGGAGCTCCTATCGCGAAAAAACTGGCTGACATGGATATTGGGCAGACGATAGTGGTTAAGAATGAAGCGGTTGTCGCGGTGGAGTCAATGGAGGGAACGGACGCCACGATAGACAGGGCCGGAGGGCTCGCCGGCGAGGGGTGTGTAATGATAAAAATGAGCCGTCCCGACCAGGACATGAGATGGGATGTGCCGGCCGTAGGCCCGGAAACAATGAAAAAACTTATTGATAACAAGTTCAGGGCGCTTGTCCTGGACCATGAAAAGCTTTATTTAATTGAACAAGAGAAACTGCTCTCCATGGCCGATGAGGCCGGAATAACAGTTATAGGTGTTTGATAGTTATCCCGCGAGATATTTCTGAATAGCCTCGGCGACACGCCTGGAGGCCCCTTTCGAACCCAGAGACTCTTTAATTTTCCTAAGCTCGTTCCGGGTTGTTTCCATCCTGGACGGGTCGTCCATAATCTCCATGGCGGTTGTAGCCATAGAATCCCCGGTAGCATCATACTGCAGCAGTTCCGGTACGATCTCTTTTCCGGCAAGGATATTCGCCAGAGACAGATGGTCGGGCAGCATGAAAATATGTTTACCCAAGAGGTAGGTCAAACAATTTGTTTTATATGTAACGACCATGGGTTTTTCCATCATCGCCGTTTCCAATGTTGCCGTTCCGGAAGTCACAAAAGCAAAATCACAATTCTGAAGAACAGACAAAGCGTCATCCGTCCGGCTCGTCAGGGGGAGCCCGCTGTAAGAGGAATATAGCGCCTTATATTTTCCCGGATCGACGTTAGAGCTTTCTGCAACAATGAATTTGATGTCAGGTTTTTTGACGAGCATTTTTTTTGCCGCCTCAAGCATGATAGGAAGAAGCTTGTCAATTTCGGTATTGCGTGACCCGGGAAGAAGGGCAACGGTTGTGCCGGTTGTTTCGCGCGGAGCGTGTGCTTCAATGAAATTGTAATACGAGTCAACGAGGGGGTGCCCCGCAAAGTCAGAGTCAATGCCGTTGTCCCTCAAAAGTTTTTCTTCAAAGTCGAACAAGACAATGGCCTTGTTGACGAATTTTTTTATTTTGTTTATTCTCCATGGACCCCATGCCCAGATCTGCGGGATAATATAATACACGACCGGTATATTTTTTTTACGCAGATATTCAGCTATTTTTAGATTGAATCCGGGGTAGTCGACAAGTATAGCCGCAACGGGTTTGCGCTTTTCAACTTCGGAAGTTATCAGCTTGAATTGGGCGTGGATCTTTGGAAGTTTTTTGATTATCTCGAAGATGCCGACGATGGAAAGCTCGCGTATGTGCTCGATGAGCTCTAGCCC
>CAZUYM010000135.1:0-3679 GCA_964624805.1 uncultured Planctomycetia bacterium | reverse complement strand
GGGTTGGTCTCGATGAACATAGCGCCGCAAAGCTCCATTATCTTATAATGCATCTCTCGGGCTTTTTTCTCATCACCATCCAGATATGCTTGTGTCAATTCATGCACTTCTTTTGGAATAATGTTGGCCACAACGCTTACCACACCCTGTGCCCCCACAGACATGAAAGGCAGAGTCATGGAATCGTCACCACTCATCACATTGATATCACACAGCGCGATTATATCCGCTACCTGCTGAACGCTGCCTGCCGCCTCTTTTATCGATACTATGTTGTCTATTTTCGAAAGCCTGGCCACCGTAGACGGAAGAAGTGATATCCCAGTACGCGACGGAACATTGTAAAGCATTATCGGTATATCCACATTCTTCGCTATCTCTGAATAATGGAGATACTGCCCTTCAGGTGTCGGCTTGTTGTAATAAGGCGTTATAATTAGCGCGGCGTCACAACCCGCTTTTTTAGCGTGAGCTGTCAGCTCTATAGATTCGACGGTGTTATTGGACCCCGTACCCGCTACGACAGGCACTCTCTTATCAACGGTCTCTACCGTGACCTCCATCATACGTTTCTGTTCTTCGAAGGTCATGGTCGCGGCTTCCCCCGTACAACCGCAGGGCACCAGACCGTCAGTGCCGTTCTCTATCTGGAACTCTATAAGCTCCCTGAAAGCCTTTTCGTCTATTTTGCCGCCGTCTATCGGCGTTACAAGCGCTACGTATGAACCTTTGAACATGATATCTCCTTCTTTTTGAAATTAAAAATCAAACTCAATATTTAGCTTGAGGTTGAGATTAAGATTTAGTTGTCGGTGTTTCTCAACCTTTGATCTTAACCTTAACCTTCTCTGCTCCTGCTCACCAATTACACCCAACCATCACAAACTATATGTGCTTCGCCTTCAAGATACACATCCTTCACTTTTTTACCGTGAAGGTCATAATAGACAGTCGAAGTCTCACCGCTGCGGGTCTTCATAGATACGGGACTTTTTACCTGCCCCAGCATGCCGAGGACTATGGCAGTAGCCACGATACCCGTGCCGCAGGCAAGAGTCTCATCCTCAACACCGCGTTCGTATGTCCTGAGAACAGCGAAATCGCCTTCAATATCGCCCACGAAATCGGCATTCGTTCCGTCCGGCGCAAATACCGAATGTTCCCTTATTTTTCTTCCCACCTCATTGACCTTGTACCCTTCGATATCATCCACAACATGTACGACATGAGGCACGCCGGTATTGATGTGATGTACAGACATCATGGTATCTCCCACTCCGAGGCTTATGTCCATCCTGATGTCTTTTGGAGGGCTCATTTTCAATTTTACTGTATTTCCGTTCACGTCGGCGGATAGTAAGCCCGCGCCGGTTTCGATCGTAAGCTCTTTGCCCCACCCGCATACTGACGCGTATAAAACGCTGCAGCGGGCGCCGTTGCCGCACATATCAACTTCAGAACCATCCGGATTCAGTATCCGCATGCGAAAGTCAGCGTCCTGCGAATCTTCAAGCACCAGAAGCCCGTCAGCTCCCACAGAAAGTTTTCTTCTGCAGATATCACGGGCGATCTCAGAATAGTCCAGATAGCGTGTATCCAGTTCCCCGTTCTTGTTATCCAGTATGACGAAATCGTTTCCGCTGGCTACGGCTTTAGTGAAATTAAGATCGTACTTCCTGCTCATTTTTCTCCCTCTTTATTTTTTTATCACTTCAGTTCTTTAAGTATCTTCTCTCCGCGTATGAGGTCCTTGTGCGTCTCGGCCGGCTTAACGACCTTGACCTCGCCGTTTATCGCTAGAAGTTCAGCGGGACGGGGGCGCGAGTTGTAATTTGATGACATAACATACCCGTAGGCTCCCGCGCTCATCACAGCGAGGTACTCGCCCGGCATAAGCTCCTGCATATCCCTGCCCAGGGCCAGGTAATCACCGCTTTCGCATATCGGTCCTACCACATCATATTTCTGGACCTCTGTTTTCCTCTCCACCAGCGGACGTATCTCGTGATACGCTTCATACAGGCTTGGCCTTAAAAGATCGTTCATACCCGCATCCACGATCGCGAACTTTTTGCCGGTAGCTCCGGTCTTCACATATATTACCCGGCACACCAGGATCCCGCTGTTGCCTATGACAAAGCGTCCGGGTTCCAGTATCAGCTTCAAGGATTTTCCCCTAAGAAGCGGGAGTATTGCCGCGGCAAAATCTTCAGCAGTGGTGGTTTGTTCGTCAGAATACGTTATCCCGAAACCGCCTCCCAGGTTAAGCCATTCTATCTTTATGCTGCTCTTGTCGATAAAATCGAGGACTTTGGTCAAGGAACTGACGAAAGGAGCGGGATCTGTTATCTGCGACCCTATGTGGACATGCAGTCCTTTAAGCCGTACGTTCGAATATTTATTAGCGTTATCGAAAATATCCTCGACGGTCTCAAATCCTATACCGAACTTTTTTTCCTTGGTGCCGGTCGTTATGTAATCGTGCGTATCCGCCTTTACGTCGGGATTAACACGTATAGCCACATTGACCTTTTTCCTCAAGCGTTTGGCGACCGTGTCTATCATGATGAGTTCCGGCACCGATTCTACATTGAAAAAAAGTATTTTTTTACGTATAGCCGTCTCTATTTCCCGTTCGGTCTTCCCGACACTGGCATATACTATTTTCCCGGGGGGACAGCCCACTTTGAGAGCTTTGTAAAGTTCCCCTCCGGAAACTATGTCCAGTCCCGCGCCTTCGGAGACAAGAGCCCTGCATATGTTAAGATTTGAATTGGATTTCATCGAAAAACATATGATAGGATCCATTTCCTTGAAAGCTTCTTTTATTTTCCTAAAATGGTCGATCACCGTACTGTAACTGTACAGGTAGAACGGCGTCGGGAATTCCTTTACCACATCAGTTATCGGTATGTCCTCGCAATGAAGCACTCCATTTTTGTAATTAAATTCGTGCATAGTGTCCTTCCTCTTCCGCTATTTTTGTATTTAGTATTTAGTATTTCGTATTTAGTATCTAGTTAGTTGCGCGCTTTAAAAAATCACATGTCAGGTCCTGGCTCCTGGGTGTTAGGTATTGGGCATACTACCCAAAACCCAACACCTAAGACCTAAGACCTATTTTAATTTTTTCTTCCATTTATTTATCTCTTTCGCCACCAGACCGGGATTGGTACTTCCTTCTGTTTTTTTATTATTCACCGATGTCTCCGCGTTAAGAAGACCGTACACGTCATCCTCTAACGCCTCGGAAAAGTTTTTAAGTTCCGAGATCGAAAGATCTGATATGTTTATCCCTTTTTCGTCGCATTGTTTTACTATACTTCCGACCACATCGTGAGCTTCCTTGAACGCGACACCTTTCCGCACAAGATATTCCGCCAGGTCCGTCGCGTAGATAAACTCGTCTTCAAGAGCTTTTTCAGCGGCTCCGGGTTTCATTTCTATCGTTCCGATCAGCTCAGCCATTATGGCAAGCTCATCTGATACAAGTTCTACCGACTCAAACAGAGGTTTCTTGTCTTCCTGAAGGTCCCTGTTATATGAATGCGGCAGGCCTTTAAGCAATACGAAGACCGAGTTAAGCGCGCTTATCACAGATGCTGATTTCCCACGTATGAGTTCCAGGACATCCGGATTCTTCTTTTGCGGCATAAGAGAACTGCCCGTGCAGTACCCA
>CAZUYM010000134.1:0-3684 GCA_964624805.1 uncultured Planctomycetia bacterium | reverse complement strand
GCCCCTATAAGTGACTGCACCTTAGCTATGTGAGCGGCGGGCTTCTCTTCTTCGGAAGCCGTGATAAAAGCGGTTACTATATTGTCCGGCGTTTTTTCACCGTCAGGAATATTCAGCGCCCTCCCAAGGATCTCTTCGGCATTTTTTCTTTTGATTATACCGTCTTCCTGAGTTCTGACGGATTCAAAACCAAAGACCTTCTTTGAGACTTCTGCTGTCCTTTGCCGGGGCGGACTTATCCTGCGGTCCATAGCCTCGCCCATCCGCTCCTTTAAAGAGGATAATTCAAGGGCCGGGAACCTCTTCTTCAGTAGTTTATAAATGGAGGGTGTTGCCACTCCCGCACCCATGAGTATCTTGCCTATGCCGCTTTGCGGCGCTAGGCCTTTTGCGGCGCTTACAAGAGCGCTCAAGCCTCCTCCTCCGTATATCATCCATCCCAGCACACCGAGTCCGGCCACAACACCGGTCCCAATGATCACGCCTTTCCATAACCTGGGATGCCTGGTATTCCCTGCCTTTTTCCACAGAAAAATAACTCCCGCCACCAGGGCTATCACACCCGTTATTTTCATGCTTTTCACCAACAGCGGCGCCCCTTCAGTAAGTGCTCCGCTCAGAAAAGCAGGTGCGGAACCTTTTACTATTGCAAGCATCGGCAGTAAGCCGCCGGCATACCACGCCCCTGCTATGATCGCGCCTATTACCGCCACACTAAGCGTTATCCGTAATGGCGTAGCCCACTTCCCGGATTTTGATATTTGTTCCTCCAGGATCTTCATAAAAGTGAGCCCCACCACGGTAAGGCTCAGGGTCCCCATCGCCATCCACAACCCGGTAAGCGTGAACACCCCCGCCCCAAGAACAAGGGGAGCCACAACAGCCGCCAACCCAACACCCGTTGCAATAACCACCATTTTCCTGAATCCGGGATTGGGCCCTGACGACATCCAGTATCTCGTGCTTTCCGTTATTCCAAGGATGAACTTCATGAAAGCGTTCAGTTCCCGGACGGGCATCGTCGCTGGCCTTGCCTCGAACTTCGTATCCACTTCGGTTTCAGTCAACTCCATATTCCCTATTCTCAAAACGGCTTCCGTACCGCGGGATGATATCTCCTTTTCTCTTACATTATCCGCGTTGTGCACATCCATCAGCGCGGGGTCGTTCTCGAACCCACTGCCCTGGCCTACCCTGTACGCGGTCACCATAAAATCTTTTGAAAAAGAACCGGCTCCTATATCTTTCACCCTGACAAGCCCGCCTTCTTTTGAAGCTATCCTTTTCCGGCTGACCACATTCCCGTCAGCGTCCCTGTAATTGAAGTTGAACGCCATAACTTGTGTTTGCGGGGAGACTCGTGTCAATTTCGCTGACAATTCTCTGTCCTTCAGTTTTGGCTGGACTCGTTTAGCGGAATCCGTCACTATCCTGTCACCTTCAAAACTTTCCATACTCCCTTCGACCAGAACACCTTCTATATCCACCTGCTCCGTCTCATCCTTAAGTTTTGTGTATTGTACGCTGTTCACTCCGAGAGCAACCATTTTCCCGGGTTCCCGCGCCTTCAGTGTCTCTCTTGCCAGATCACCAATAGCTTTCGATGATACGCCCTCGCCCACAAGAAGAACGGACTGTCTCCCTTCAATCTGGGGCATGGAAATGATCGCCCTGCGGCAATCCCCCTCACTTATCGGATCAGTTTTTCCCTTCTGCCCCACATATTGTACGACCGTCACTCCGTCTTTCGTATAGATCAGCCGGGCTTTTGACACCATGAACCTTCCGTTCTGCTGAACATAATCGTCGACCACTACGGTAAGACCCTCCCTATCTCCTTCGCTTACCCTTTTTCTTATTTCGTCATCCACTGACTCCAGACATTCATCCCGCGCGATAGTATCTTCCGGCATATATCCAAAAACCGGCGTCCCCGCGGTGGAAGTGAACGGCGGGGCCGGAACGGGAGCGCCCGACGCCTCGAGATCCTCCATCATTGCCCGCGTCATCGCGCCGCTGGCATCCGCGTCACTGCCCGCGGCGGTTCTTTTTATCGCTCTCGCCTCTTTTTCTTTCTTCGCGGTCTCCGCCCTTTGCTTTTTTCTCTCAAAGGTCTGCTGAAGACTGAGCTCTCCGGAAACAGGCGCTGCCATCACCGCGTCATCCATGGCCACGGCTTTGGCTCCCCACTCATCTCCGGGAGCCGTGGTCTCGACCTTCTGTGTTTTTCTCTCGGAATCCTTAGCCAGATCAGTAACATCACTCACCTCGGCCCTGTAGCCCAGGTTCGCGTTGCCCCTAACTTTGCCCCATTGCCGAAACATCATCCTTTGCAACGTGGGCGTTTCTTTGGCAAACCATTTCTTGAATTTCCCCCATAGACCCTTTTCTTTCATTTCAACCTGCAATAAATTCCTTTGCATAAACTCAAAAGTGACCGGTTCGGCTTCCTCCATACTCGGGACGTCCTCTTCATATTCCTTTAGCTGCCTTTCCATAAAAGTTTTCGCGAAATCATCCTCGTAAGTCTCCATCATACTGTCGGTAAGTTTCTCTATCTCCCTTTTATACTGCTGCAGTTTACCCTGTATGCTTTTTTCGTCTTTTTTCACGTCCGCAAGTATCCGGTCCCTTATCTTCTGTTCCTCTTCTATCCTTACGGACATGGTGGTCTTGCGGCACCACTCCAGCGCCTGCGCGTTAAAATATATGAATTGAGAGAAACTTTTTTTGCACCGGTCTCTCACCCGTTTCAGGTCACTGACCACGTCTTTGCCGGAAGCCCTTTCCGCGAGCGTTTCCAGAGTCTCTATCGTCCTGCCATCCACTTGCGGGAACAGCTGAGCCATGACCATCTCCATCTGCGTTTCGTTTATACCGAGCACCACCAGGAGTTCCTCTTTCAACGTTTTGACGGCTTCCTGCCTTTTTTTTGCACCTTCCTCTCTTTTCATCCCTTTTGTCTCTTTTGCCGCTTTTTCCGCTTTCTCAAAAATAAGATCAAAGACCCTGTCCGAGAGTTCTACAGAAGCGTTATAGGCCCTTGTCTTCCCTTCCTCCTCCACAGTTTTACCTGTTTTCTTATCCACCAGCTTTTCGTATCTTTTCTCCGCCTTCTCTCCCCTTATGATCCTCTCATCGAAATCGACATTCGCGAACGCGGCCCGTATGATACGATTGGACGCGTTAATATTATCAATGTTCCTCTGAGCAAGGTCGAAGAGGACGCTCAAATCCGCCTCGATCTCGTCAAGCCGTTCCTCGGGACTTTTCATATCCTTCTCCAGGCCTTCAAGGGACAACTCCCCGATAGCTTCGCCTATCTTCGCGTCGATATCCGCCAGTTCCGCCTCCGCCACGTCCCGCTGTTCTCTGAGACTGGCGATCTCACCCTTAAGGATCTGAACGGCAACACTATCCCCCGCTTCAGACTGTTTTTGGATCAGAGAGGCAAGATACCCTATCTCTTCCTCCATCTCGTTCACCCGGTCTCTTGCGTCATTACTTTCATTTATGAGTTCGTTTATGTTCGTACCTACCTGTATGTCTATCTGGCTTATCAGGATGTCCGCCCCCTCAATTTCATCCCGTCTGAGCTCCAGTTTATCCCGCATTTCTCTTATCTGCCCCTCCACCCTCTCGGCATCAGCCATCTTTCCTTCGGCCATCAGCATCGTCCTCACT
>CAZUYM010000133.1:0-3788 GCA_964624805.1 uncultured Planctomycetia bacterium | reverse complement strand
GCCAGGGTCAAAAGCCCGAGGATCCTGACTGGCAGGTTCTTGAGCCATGAAAAGCGGCCCGTGAACAGATTTGCTAACAGCGCCTGCCGGCTGGAATCTTCCTCATCCTGCAAACCAAATAATATCTTCAATTCCGGAAGATACATCTCCCTCACATCCCTGCTGATGGCATTAAAGATACTGGCATTTGATCTTATTATTTTGTTATACCGATACCCTGCTATATCAGTTACATCCTCCTCGTCCAGCATGCTGTCCAGAATAACGTTTATATAAACACCGAATTCCGGAACGGACAGATCAATCCCTTTATCCCACAAATAGGCCCTCAGGTCCTGACCCACCATTCGCGGGTGCACCTTATTTAAACGATAAAGGGCGAGAAAAGTCATCAGCCTGGCAAGGATCTCCTCTTTTGCTTTTATAATAGGTGTAAGTTCTTTTTCAACGTCCCCATCTACTCGTTCATGCGCTTTCCTGAATTCATCAAAAACATAACAAGCGAATATATGCCCGACGACCTCGTGCAGAACCTCCACCTTTTTAACGCTTTCGGTCACTTGCATTGTCTCCGAACCATTTTTCGTCACAACCCTTTCAAGCGCGCTCGTATCCACAAGAAGGTGAACGTTTCCCGGCTCAGGCGTATAAAGTTTGGTAACAAACCTCGGCAGATTCACCCCTGTCTGCGCGACGCTGTCGACAAAATCTATTTTCGGGACCATATCAGACACACCTAAAATCTCAAGATGTTCTCTTATCCCGATTTTGTTAATGACATCATACAGGAACACCTTAAGGTCGAACTCAGCGTCTATAAACTCTTTGCTATTAGCCAACAGTTTCGCATCCATTTTTGACCGCTCTTCTGCCGAAGCGGCGGCGGCTTTCGCCGCGACAGCCGCAGGCCTTTCGGGCGTATTATTTATAAACTCTACGTACGGACGCAAAGACTCTATATAAGGTTTAACCCCTCCCTTATCTGCCAGAGCCGCCCTTTGCTCCCAACTGAGAAGATCCGCCATTTCTCCCTCTAGCGCGAACCTGGCATTAGCGACATCCAGATCGTTAGCCATAACAGGATACGCGTTAGCCCTGGGCGTAAGCCAGTGCAATATGTTAGGCGTTGTTATAACCGCGGTGGGAACTCCGTAAACTCCGTTCCCTATGTGACTGAGACCTGTATCCAGTGTTACTAGACCGCTGCTTATGCCAAGTATATCGTTAATATATGGGTAGATATTAACCTTTGGTATGAGGATGTCGCTACCGTGAGACCGCAGTTTCTGAACAATATCATCGACATAATAAGTATCCTGGTCCATTTCGCCGCCATGGGTAAAAATGAAATACGCATTGTCTATATTCTCCACAAGATAATCTATCAGATCGGACCACATGTTCGATGTCAAGATATCCTGCCAATGAGTAACGGCATAAACATTTACTACTATGATCTTTTTTGTGGGGTCAAAATCTTCAGGTGCTGCATCCTCGTTCATACTGTAGAACCACTCTTTAAGTATCATGAGCGCCCCAACAGACTCTTCCACGCTGAGATTTATGCTCGCGAGGTTTTTGCTGTCAACATCAAGGCCCAGCATCCTCAGGACGCCCATATTGGTCTCCCAGATGCCGCCCTTTTTCAGAACCCTTCCCGGCATTATGCTTTCTCTCAGTTCTTCGATACCTGCCACCCCGTAAACATTGCCTTCCCGGTCCTCATAGTCGGGCCCCTGAAAGTCCTTCCACACCTCGGGAGAGAAAGCTTTAGTCGCGCCTATGGCGGATCTTATGGATATAACATGCGGAGAAGCTGCCCCGGGATATGCTTTCTCCATTTTTTTATGTACACCCCGAAAATGCATAGGCATTATACCAACGTCAAAAATGAGATCTATTTTTTTCTCCGCAAGAAATCTGTGCCTTCTTTCCGACATTTCGACCCTGATCTTTTCGGAATCCTCCAGACGGTACATGTATGAAGCTACATCCGGAGTCCATACCATCTTATCAATAGTAAAATCCTTCCACTCTTCTTCATCATAGCCAAGATCCTCTATGTCATATTCGCGTGCCGGGATGGGTACCACTTTCCCGCCGAACAGATCGGCCCTGAATATCCCCGGGAAGGCAGTCGCGACATATATGACCGCGTCGGGATACTTTTCATGCGCAGAGGTAACAAGCGCCCAGAGATCTATAACACTTTCGCCTATCTTCTTGGTAGCTTTATATACAACATCGCTGAAAATGAGTATATTCTTAATGTCGTCTTTAGGAATATAATTAAGGGGTTTTATCGACATCTTTTTCCCATGCTTGTCCGTCTGGAAAAGTCTATCATCTTTACTTTTACCTGGTTGTTCAGGGCCTATTTTATCCGCCATTGATTTAAGAGCCTTATCTATCCTTACTTTTGCATCCTTCAGCACTTCTATTTTTTCTTCTCTGTTGTTCCTCAAAAGTTCCCTAAACAAATATAACGGTCCGATTTCATGAAGTGCCGGGTTTTCCTTTGTCCAGACAACATCCGTGAGATTATCGATGTACCTCGTATTCTCCCAGGTATCCCTCAACAACATGGAGACCTCTGATATCTTCAGCTTATACTCGGGAAAACTTTTAATCAGATCTTCGATTATGGCATCCTTACCTGGCCCATCCGGGAACCCGGGTAAGCCGTTTAAAATCGTCCCGAAATTCGCCAGCGCACCATGCTTCAACCAGTTACGAAGCGTCAGGAATACCGGCTGCCCCGTAATATTATCCTGTGTCCAGACCTTAGCCTCAGGACTTTCAAGATCGGACACAATATCGATTATTTCCGCAATATAACTTGCATGCGTACAAAGATTTTCCTGCACGGTAGCTCCACCCCACACCGGTTCCTCGGGCCATCGAATATCAGTATTTACCTCAACAGGTTGTACTGAAATCTTTGTTTCATCGCCTATCTCGGAAAAGCTCCGGCATGTTGTAGCTATCCTGAACCTCTCCCCGTCAGGCCTGCCAAGAAATCCGACTGTAAACTCCAGGACACCTTCCCGTTCAGCGGGAACAGGATGCGTCAGAACATCCAGAAAACGCCTGTCCATGTGAAGCATATCCGAGCCCAGCCACCTGTCCAATTCCGCGTTGATGTTGTACGATCTCACGTCTTCTCCGTCTCGCACCTTCATTGCCATAGCCATTATGAACGCAAACTCCATCTTGATCTGCCTTTTGTTTTGCCATCCGGCTTTCTCGATTATGGGTTTGAAGATAGACTGCACCTGTAGTGTATCTGAAGAAATAGGCCTTCCTCCGGGATACGCCCAGGATACGGTATTAAAAGTGAACAGACATACTACTACCATAGCGATGATCTTTATCAATACTCTATGCCTGTTTTTGTGTTCGTTCATTTCTTTTATTTTTCGCGGCGCCAACGGCTTGCGGATCCTGCGTCGCTTCGCTCCTCGTTTTCCTTTTTCCCTTTTCCTTTTTACTTTTTATCGGCCCGGGAAACTGTATCATCCTGTCGTGGGAGGACAATACAGCTCCTTTGTCCGGACCTTTTAAACTACATATAAAAAAACAGCCAGCTGTCTGATTACTCAGGCGGTCTGGCTATCTGTATGAAAAGCGTTTACACCCCGATGTGTGTTTATACTCTTCGATCATATAAATGACCTTCAGATCCACGACTTTGCGCCTCCGGGTCACCCACGGATTTGCCCTTATCTGATATCAATTGTACTTAATATAGCATAAATAGCCCCGTTAGGTCAATACAAAGTTATATA
>CAZUYM010000132.1:0-3819 GCA_964624805.1 uncultured Planctomycetia bacterium | reverse complement strand
GTGACTTTTTACCCGTAGTCCAACCCATAATCAAAAACAAAAAACAGTACAGTATGAAGACCGTCAGGACCATATCCGTCACACAGGCTCTGGCAAGGCCTATGTACAATACAGATGACATCAGCATAATACCGGAGAAAAAACCCATTATCCTGCCGAAAAAAAGGCGTCCCATGAAAAATACGCCCAAGACTCCGGCTATGCCGAAAATAACGGAAGGAACCCTGGCGGCAAACTCGTTTATCCCGAATACCGAATACGAGATCATCACCAGCCAGTAGTAAAATACCGGTTTCTCGAACTGGGGCTCATCAAATATCCGGGGCGTCACCCAGTCCCCGGCTTCCAGCATCTCTTTTGCCGACTCCGCGTAAAAGGACTCATCCGGGTCCGTAAGGGCCATATTCCCCAGCCCGAAGAAAAAAAGGACTATAGATGTAACCAATAGGATTATAACGAAATAAATGCTGCGCATCAGGCCATGCCCCTTAGCATTTTTACCCTCTTTTACAGAGGCTAGTGTATGAAAAAACGTCAGTGGTATCGCACATTAGAATACTAATAATATAGTATATACCAGAGCTAAGTCAATAACTCTTTTCCCCCCTGGAGACCGCGCTTCTCTCGATTATTTCAAGTCCGCTTGACGCACAGACATATATAATATATACTATTGTTCAAATAAAGTGTTCGTTATTTAAAGGGGGATACTCATGAAAAGAATAATATCACTCGTACTTATAGCATGTTTTTTATTGCCGCAATTGGCCCACGCGGGCGCCTGGACCGTGCCGCAGAAACAGATTTGGTCACAGTACACCGTAAAGTGGAACTGGGCCAAACAACAGTACGATAATTACGGAAATAAAGACAGGTATCCGAGAGACGCCAGAGCCTGGGGCTGGGAAATGGGACCCGAACAGCATGTTGGCATAACAGACTGGTTCAACCTTGCCTGGCGTATGCCGTATAAAGAATCCTGGTACAAGGAATATGCCCGTCCGGACGGCCTGAATAACTGGGGACCATACTCAGTAAAGAACCACGGTATCAGCAACGTTGATGTAGCCGCCAAAATGAGATTCATGGAAGCGCCTGTCGTTCTCTCAGGACAGGTCCTGTATTCCATTTGGAACCCAAGCTATGAAGCCCTCCCCCTTGAAGACCGCGCGGAACAGCCCGGCATATCCGACCGTTCAAACGGCTTGGAACTCCGGCTTCTTATGGGCAAATATTTCGGAACTAAGATCCCCTTTTACTGGGGCGGTGAGACCGGATACAGGTGGAACAACCACAGTCTCTGCAACCAGATACCTTTTTTCACTGAAGTAGGGTTCTGGCCGACAAAATGGCTTCTTATTAAGAGCGAAATAGACGGATACTGGACTCATGACAATACCGGTGACGTAAGAAAATCTTATGCCGTATGGCGTGCAGGCCCGGTAATACAGCTTATGACCATATATCACCTGTGGAAAGGCGTTAACGTAACGGCCAAAGAATTCACCAGTGACGTCACCAGAGCTTCAAAATCATTCAACCTGGAAGTACAGTACGGCAATACCTTCTGGGGGGAAAACACCGCGGCATCACAGGAATGCATCATAAAAGTATCCGCGCAGTTCTAATCAGCGTAGAGCGGATAGCGTTTAGGTATAAAAAAACCGGAACTGAAAAGTTCCGGGTTTTTTATACCTTACCCCCTGGTTGACATACAAATCCGAAATCCTAAACCCAAAATCCAAAATAAATCCAAATCGTTAAATCCAAAATTCTTATTTTTTTATACTGCCTTAATTGGACGCGTCAATTCTTCTACCTTTACGTGTTTTGTTATTTGAATTTTGGATTTCATTTGAGTTTTGGATTTTGACATTTGGGTTTAATTAGACGTGGTCCGTCGACCACCCCCCTATCGCCTTCGCCAAGGATATGGCGGACAGGTAGCGTTTAGGGAACAAAAACCCGGAGTCTTTCGGCTCCGGGTTTTTACTAAATACTGAATACTAAATACTGAATACTATCTTATCTCCTACGCCGGTCAAGCTCTATCTGCATCTCTTTAGTGGCTTTGGCCAGCTCTTCTTCTGAAGACGCGTTCTTTAGCACTACCATCTGGATAGCATGGTTCACAAATCTTATACTCGAATCCCAGGCCAGTACCGGCGGCGGCCCTTTGGCGTCTTTAGCCTGATTTTCCAGGACGTCCCTGAACTTCCTGTCCATGGGAAGATGTCTCCACGTATCCATGTTCGGCGGAAGATACGCGTCTTCGGTTTCAATGGAATCCTGATATATCTTTATCTGATTTTCCGGTTTAAAAAGGAACTTTATGAATTCCCACGATTGATCTTTCATCTTCGAACTGGAAAATATCCCCAGGACCCTGCCTCCTATAAAGGCGGTCCTTTTGCCCGAGGGACCTTCAGGAAGCATGGCTATCGACCATTTTCCTTTCATCTCCGGGGCACCCAGCGTCATGCGCATTATATTCCAGTTCCCGGATATCGCGAGTGGGTAATCCCCGGTCCTCATGCCCTGTACAAGCGGTACTTTTGTCTTGGGAACACCTTCTAAATAAAGCTGTCTCAAGAAATCAAGCGCTGCCGCGGCTTCGGGAGTATCAAGCGTGACTTTTGTGTAGTCCTTATTGTAATAGCTGCCTCCTGCCTGCCACAGGAACGGAGAGTACGCTATCCACTCAAGGGAATCCCAGTCCAGGATCATGCTTTTGTTCTGAGCCCTCAGGCCGCGTAACGTTTCTATAAGCTCGTCCCAGGTCGCCGGAGGTTCTGGTACTATATCCGTCCTGTAAAACATTACGTGCTCCGAGATATCAAAAGGTATCCCGAATACCTTACTCTCCCCCCTTGTCGACTCAAGAAGGCTGGGAAATGTCTTTTCCTCAAGAAGCATGACATCTTCAGGATATTCTTTACTGAGATCCACCATGGCCCCGAGCTCGCCGAATTCCATCCCCCAGGTAAGCCCCATTGTTCCGATGTCCGGGGTAACGCCACCCGCGATGGACGTCAGATATTTGCTGTGAGCTTCCCCCCAGGATATAGCATAACAATATACGGATACCCCGGTCTCCCGAGTGAAGTCCTTACCCAGTCCGGTTATCGTCTTCGCAAGACCTTCTGAACCGACAAGCCACATGATTATCTCATTTTTCTGCGGCTTCTCCGCTCCGCATCCGGAGGACGATAGCGCAAAGGCAACGATCAATAATCCCGAAAACACCTTCCTCGGAACTCCCATATATTTCCTCTTAGATCTATCTGGCATCACTACGCTTTAGCAAAAATATCCTCGATAACTATCCCGGCAGCGCCTATAGCGACAACGTTATCGCCAAGGCTTGTGGGAAGTATCTTCGCCACTTTCACCGACTCTTCATATGCCCATTTTCTCACAGCGCGCCTTACGGCGGAGAAGAAAATATCACCGGCTTTCTCTATGCCGCGGCCCACTATAACGACCTCCGGGTTAAAAAGGTTTATCAGGAACGCTATTTTTGCCCCCAGATACTCCCCGGCCTCTTCCAGATACCTCTTGGCCATTGCATCGCCTTTATTGGCAGCAGCGATCACGGCGCTGAAATCGATCTTTTCCGCGTCCCCCCCGACTTCGTCAAGTATCATCGTCTTATCGTCGGGGTTCTCTCCGATGTGAGCTATTATTCTGGCAGGCAGGCCAAGGTCCAGTCCCCTTGAACGCATGCAGCAGCCATAATCATAGCTGGCCCAACAGTTATCGGGCCCGGATTCCTCACCGGGATGCGGCGGGTTAAGGTTAAGTTCGCCCGCGCTTTTC
>CAZUYM010000131.1:0-3907 GCA_964624805.1 uncultured Planctomycetia bacterium | reverse complement strand
GCGCTTTCGGGTATACCGGGGCCGGTATCGCAAACGCGTACGTTTACCATCATATTATTGTCGGAAGAGAACACCTCGACAGCAAGTTTTCCGTCGTCACCCATAGCCTGTATAGAGTTGAGAACAAGGTTGCGTATAACGCTGTAAAGCTGGTGAAAATCCATGAATATCCTGAGATTGCCTTCCTCCCTTATTGAGGCAGATATTTCGATACCGACCGGGACCTCTACGTCTTTAAGGACTTCTTCCACACATTCTTTCATGGACACGGTCGTGGCCATTTCCGCTTTTACTCTGGAATAGCTGAGTATACTTTCAAGTATATTGCTGGAAAGTTTAATTTTGTCCTCAAGTACCCGCAGTCTTTTTTCGAATAGTTCCTTATTTGTTGAGCCCTCTTTTCTGAGAAGGAACACCGAGTTATTTATAATGCTCAAAGGGGTGCGCAGTTCATGCGCTATCTGGCCGGCAAGTTTGCCCAGAACGGCCAGCTTGTCCTTTTCGACCATCTTCTGGCTCATGAGCTGTATCTGCCGGGTTTTCGCGCTGACCGTAGCGTTAAGCGATACCACCCAGATGAAGGCCATCAGCAGCAGGAGTATCCCCATTATTCCGCCGAGAGCCATAGAGAAGGTCTGCCAGGGGAAAGGCTGGACCAACTGCAGTCCGAACCATTTTCTCTGAAGTTTTTCAAGCGTACCGTTGCTTTTAAGCTGCTCTATGCCGCGGTTTACATCATTCAGAAGATCTGTGTTACCTTCCGAGATCGCCAGCGCGTATTGGTATACGGGGCCAACGGGTGCTCCGACTATTTTGAGACCCTTTATATTTTTCTGCTGAAGATAATATAGTGCTACGTTCTTTTCAGCGATGACAGCGGTGACTTCACGGTTCTTGAGCTTGTAAAGGGCTTCTATAACGGAACCCGTCTCTATTATCTGTATGCGCCTGTCTTTATGCAGTTCACTTATGATCAGGCTGTCCTTGTGGACCGCAACGACCGTTCCTTCGAGGGACTTCACGGAATTAACGTATTTGTTGGCGGATTCTACGAATATGCCGAATTCTATTTCGGCGACAGGCCTGGTGTAGTCGGCATAGGGTTCTCTTTGCTTGTAAACAGGTATGCCGATAAGACCGTCGACATTTTTGTTCTTCAGTCGCGTGATACACTGGTCCCAGGGCATGAGATCTATGCGCACGTTCCTGTTGATAGTGGCGGAAAGTATTTTTACCAGGTCTACAGCATATCCCGCCGGTTTATCGTCAGATACATAAGAGTAGGGGGCGAACTGCATATCGCCCGCTAAGACCAGAGTCTTTTCCTGAGATCCGGAAACGTGGGGGAAGGAACTCCCCAGAAACAGTACAAGGGTCAGTAATATGACGTAACGAGAGAATGTTCGTATATTGATACTCAAGCCGCGTGCTCCTTATTAAAATACAAATGATAAATAAAGTGATTTATGATAGTATAATTATATATTGAGACGCTCTCTTATGCAAGTTTATAGAAAAAAGTAGTTTGGAGACGGTTCTTCGTAAGGGTCAGGACGGTCCAGGGAGACGATATTGACCTTTACAGATAAGAGACTTGTATGGTAAATATGCAGTATGTCACAGCCCCCTGACGGGGCAAAAAATATATTGAGATCCACCTTTGGAGGTTATGATGGAGATAAACGATGTAAACAGCCTGCCCGCAGGCGCGCGGAAAATTATAATCCCTTATGTCGAAGATCTTAGGGAAGCTTACGGTACGAATATATTATCCATATTCGCGTATGGAAGTGTAACCGGGGTCGAGTATGACCCGAGAAGGTCAGATATAAACATTGCTGTGGTCCTGAGGGATATCTCTTTTGACAAGCTTAAGAAAGGGCTGAAGATAATAAAGAAGGGGCGTAAACACAAAATAAATGTGCCGCTCTTCCTGACGCCCCACTACATAAAGGATTCGCTTGATACGTTCCCGATGGAGTTCATGTCCATGAAGAATTCCAGATGTTTGCTTTTCGGGGAGGATGTTCTTTCAGGGATAGCTGTTAACAGGGATGATATGCGGAGGGAATGCGAATTTCAGCTCAAGAGCAAGATCCTTACCATGAGACAGGCATATCTGGAACAGGCAATGAACCGCCGAGGGCTTGAAAATCTTATTAAAGCCGCGTTCAGGGCGCTTATGCCGGTGTTCCAGAATATGTTGAGACTCAAACAGGGAGACAAACCGCCTGACGTAAAAGAAGAGATACTTCTGACACTCGGGGACACTTTTGATATCGACGTATCGTCTTTTCTGGAACTCTTAAAAGACGAAAGAAGCGATGGGAGAATAGGAGAACAGACGGCCGAAGCTTTTCTCGGAGATTTTGTCCTGGAACTGGAGAAATTGGCCGAAAAGGTGGAACATTTATAGGAAAAAGGAAGCAATAAAGGGCCGCACGAATACTATGTATCTAAAAAGAAATATATTTCTCATAAGCATGTTGCTCATATGCATGATGGTATCGGGAGTCTCCGGTGCCGAAGATATGCGCACATTGAGGCCTGTCGGGTTTGTTAACGATTACGCGAACATTCTTTCGGCGAATACCCGCGCGCAGCTCAATGGTCTCCTTTCCGCGGTAGAGAGAAAGACCACGGTGGAAATGACGGTGGTCACGGTCAAGACCACTGCGCCGCTGAGTATAGAACAGTATGCCGTGGGCCTTTTTCAGAAGTGGGGTATAGGAAAAAAGGGCAAGGATAACGGGATACTGGTACTCGTGGCAACGGGTGACCGTAAAGTAAGGATAGAAGTGGGGTATGGCCTGGAGGGGGCGGTAACCGACCTCAAGAGCAAGATGATAATTAACGAGCTCATGCTACCCGCGTTCAAAAAAGGGGAATATGGAGCGGGAATAGCTTCCGCTGTAGCGGCTCTTACGGGTATAGTCGGCAGGGAATACGGGGTTGAGTTCGACCTGAAAAGCAGGGCATACACTACAGAAAGGCATCCTAAAAAAAGGTCGCCGCTCAGCAGTCTCATAACACTTTTGTTTTTTATGCTTATATTCGGGGTCCGGTTCGGGTCGGTTTTCTTCCTGATGAGCGGGGGCGGCGGATATTGGAGCAGCGGCTCCCGTGGGTCTTTCGGCGGAGGTTTTGGAGGTTTTGGCGGCGGCTCCTCCGGCGGCGGCGGCGCGTCGGGAGGATGGTAGTTGGGGTACAGGGAACAGAATAGCAGGGAATAGAGAATTGGGAATAGGAAATAGTACGTTTTACGTTGTAGGGTTACGGCTAGCGAAACGTCTGTCGTTATAGGGTTGCGGTTTGACCGTAACCGTAAACCCTTTAACGATTCCATAGACGTAACCGTTTAACGACATACGAAATACGATATACTAAATACGAAACTAAGGAGGCAATACATGAAGACAGGTTTAATAGTACTCGGAGTGATAGTCCTTGTGATAGTGATCGCGGGTGGATGGTTTATCGGGGGGTTGAACCACGTTGTGAGACTGGATGAATCGGTGAATTCAGCCTGGGCGCAGGTCGAGAACCAGCTGCAGCGAAGGAACGATCTTATCCCGAATCTGGTCAGTACTGTAAAAGGATACGCGGCTCATGAAACGGGGCTTCTTACTAAAGTGACTGAACTGCGCAGTCAGTGGGGACAGGCTGCTACCAGAGAACAGAAGATGGATGCGGCCAATCAGATGTCGTCGGCTCTTTCCCGCCTTTTGCTGGTGGCCGAAAATTATCCCGACCTGAAAGCTAACCAGAACTTTCTGGCTCTTCAGTCACAGCTCGAAGGAACCGAAAACAGGATAGCTGTCGAAAGAATGCGCTACAACAACTCGGTCAAAGTTTTTAACACTTACCGCAGAACGGTTTTCGGTGGATTTTTTGCGTCTATGCGCGG
>CAZUYM010000130.1:0-3932 GCA_964624805.1 uncultured Planctomycetia bacterium | reverse complement strand
AGCCAGTCCGAAGAAAAAGCTATCACCAGGAACCGTGTCTTTACGCCCTTGAACGCCTGGCTGAGTTTTCCGTCCTTCTGGAGGTCAAAATAATCCATGGCTTTGGTAAGATACAGATAGGAATTCGCGTCGAAACGCTTTACAAAACTGTCTCCCCTGTATCTCAGATATCCTTCAACCTCGAACTCGGTCGTGAACTCATATCCCAGTTTTTCTTTTCTGAGCATCCTGCCGAATTTATTTTCCATCGACGTGTTGCTCATATAAGTGATATGGCCTATCATCCTCGCGACAGAAAGACCCGCTGACGGATGAGCCTTCTCGTAATAGTCCCCTCCATCCCAGGCGGGGTCGGCCATAATAGCCTGCCTGCCTACCTCATCAAAAGCTATCTGCTGCGCCGAATGCTTGTACGTGGTCGCTATGGGAATACACGAAACGACCATCTCCGGATACGACACCGGCCATTGAAGAGCCTGCAGTCCCCCCATCGACCCTCCTGAAACAGCAAGCAGTTTTTCTATACCAAGAAACTCCACAAGCTTTTTCTGGGCATCGACCATGTCCTTCATCGAGACTATGGGAAATCCCAAACCATACGGTTTTCCTTTGGCCGGGTTTATGGAATTAGGGCCACTCGATCCTTTACAGCCCCCTATAACGTTAGAGCATATTACAAAATATTTATCAGTGTCAAAAGCCTTACCGGGGCCGATCATTTCGTCCCACCATCCGGGTTTCTTCTCGCCTTTGTGATACCCTGCGGCATGCGCGTCTCCGGAAAGAGCGTGACATACAAGCACAGCGTTATCTTTCCGGTCGTTAAGCGCACCGTAAGTCTCATAGGCTATTTTAAGCTCAGAAAGCTTTATACCGCTTTCGAGAACGAATTTCTCTCCTTCAGGAAGGTTGAAATATTTCGTCTCTACGGTACCTATGCCGTTGCCGTCGTTTTTTGATCTTTCCGCCATGATATGATATTATCCTACAAAATCCGAAAAAAGCCATGTGCTGAGATATCTCTCTCCCGTGTCGCAAAGAACAGTGACTATTGTTTTTCCCCTGTTCTCTTCCCGCGAAGCGATCTTCATGCTGGCAGCGACGTTAGCTCCGGATGAAATGCCGACCAAGAGGCCTTCTTCTCTCGCCAGTCTGCGGGCTATCTCCCCCGCTTCATCATCGGGAATGGTTATTATCTCATCTAACAGCTCTTTTTTCAAGACATTAGGCACGAATCCGGCACCTATGCCCTGTATCTTATGGGGACCTGGCGCCCCTCCGGAAAGGATCGGTGACGTCTCGGGCTCGACCCCGACTATCTTCACCGACGGGTCCTTCTCTTTAAGGACCTCTCCGACTCCGGTAATAGTACCTCCAGTTCCGATTCCCGCCACAAAAACGTCAACCTGGCCATCGGTATCGTTCCATATCTCCTGAGCCGTTGTATTCCTGTGAGCTTCGGGGTTGGCGGGGTTATTGAACTGCTGCGGCATGAACGCGTTCGGTGTCGACAAAGTCAGCTCCTCCGCTTTTTCCACGGCTCCGGTCATCCCTTTCTCCCCCGGAGTAAGAACCAGTTCAGCGCCGAATATCTTAAGCAGCGCGCGCCTTTCCGCGCTCATGGTATCCGGCATCGTAAGGATAAGCCTGTACCCTTTCGCCGCGCTTATGAAAGCGAGCGCTATCCCCGTGTTCCCGCTGGTAGGTTCGATTATGACCGAGTCCTTATTAAGCTTTCCTTCTTTCTCAGCCGCCTCTATCATCGAGATTCCTATCCTGTCCTTTACGCTTGCCAGCGGATTAAAGAACTCAGCCTTAACAAGGATGTTGCCCGGCAGATCACTGCCTACCTTATTAAGACGTATAAGCGGTGTATTTCCTATAGTTTGCGTTATATTATCGTATATCTTCATCTCTGATCCTCCTTATAACTACATCCTCTTATGCCTTGGCAAGAGCCTGTACTATATCCTCGATTATATCGTCCACGTTTTCAATGCCTATGGACAAACGTATATAATCCTCGGTAACACCCGCAGCCGCCTGCTCTTCAGGAGAAAGCTGCTGATGCGTGGTGCTTGCTGGATGTATCGCCAGCGTCTTCGCGTCGCCTACATTCGCCAGGTGGGATATCAGCTCAAGAGAATCTATGAACTTCTTTCCCGCCTTGGCTCCGCCTTTAACTCCAAAACCCACTATAGCTCCGGCTCCCCTGGTGAGATACTTCGCGGCCAGATCCTTTTCCGGACTGGAATCAAGTCCCGGATAATTCACCCAGGAAACCTTGGGATGCTTTTCCAGGAATTCGGCTACCTTCAGGGCGTTTTCTGAGTGGCGCGGCATACGAAGATGCAGCGTCTCAAGACCCTGAAGAAAAAGGAACGCGTTGAACGGCGACATTGCCGGTCCAAGATCCCTGAGAAGCGTGACCCTCGCCTTTATTATGTACGCTATGTTGCCCATTGGCTTCAAAGCCTCCACAAAATTAATGCCGTGATAGCTCGGGTCTGGGTCAGCTATGAGGGGGAACTTTCCGTTCGTCCAGTCGAACTTCCCTGAATCCACAATAAGCCCCCCTATCGAGGTACCGTGGCCACCTATGAACTTTGTGGCCGAATAAACAACTATGTCAACACCATGGTCTATCGGCCGCAGAAGATACGGCGATACCGTATTATCCAGGATAAGAGGAATACCGTTCTCATGAGCTATCTTCGCCAGCTCCTCTATGTCCGTCACATTAAGCTTGGGATTACCTACGGACTCAGCGTATATAGCCTTGGTCTTGGGGGTTATGGCTTTCTTAAAACCTTCCAGGTCTCCCGACGGAACGAATTTTACGTCTATGCCGAATTTTTTAAAAGTATAGTGGAACAGCGTATAGGTCCCGCCATACAAGTTGTCCGCGGAAACTATCTCGTCGCCCGCCTGAGCTATATTAAGGAGAGCAAGCGTTATCGCGGCCTGTCCGCTGGCTGTACCAAGGGCACCCACGCCTCCCTCAAGCGCCGTCACTCTCTTCTCCAGCACGTCCGTAGTGGGGTTCATCAGCCTAGTATAGATATTGCCGAACTCCTTCAGCGCGAAAAGATTCGCGGCATGTTCGGTATCCTTGAAATTATACGATGTTGTCTGATAAATAGGTACCGCCCTGGCTCCTGTAGTCGGGTCAGGTTCCTGTCCGCCGTGCAGTGCCAGTGTTTCAACTTTCAGTTTTCCATCGATCTTAGTCATTTTTTTTACCTCCGTTTAAATAAAATAATTCAATTCTTCATTGTCCACTTTTTCACGTATTTTTTCTACCAGATCCGTTATCTTCACATCAAACAACATCGTAACGATCCGGTCTTTGAACTCTTCTCCTGTCTTGTAGAGTATTTCATCGATCGCCTCCTTTTCTTCGCCGGGTTCGATCGGAATAATACCGATATTCTCACCCGCTATATCCATTACGTCCATTACCGTGATCCCCGAAATATCTTTCGAAAGACTGTACCCCCCGTTGGGACCGCGCTTGCTGCTTAAGATACCTCCGTTCTTAAGCACCAACAGTACCTGTTCAAGGATCTTTACAGAGATACCGGTCCTTTCCGATATTTCCCTTATCGGATGGGACTCAGTCTTGCTTAATGAAAAAAATATCAGTGCTTTAAGCGCGTAATATCCCTTTTTTCCAACCAACATATATTCTCCTATTTCCCTATATACATATAGCAGTTTATCGCTAGCCCTGATTTTTGTCAATAAAAAAGGCAAGCAAATATTTGCCCGCCTTTAATATCGTTAATCGGTTACGTCTTTGGAATCGTTAGAAGGTTTACGGTTGGCCCCCCTCAATACAGAACCTTCCGATATCTTTTCGCTGCGCCTGCGGCTTGCGGATCCTGCGTCGCGGAGTTTACCCTGAACCGAACTTGTTCTGGTTTAGGGCT
>CAZUYM010000129.1:0-4007 GCA_964624805.1 uncultured Planctomycetia bacterium | reverse complement strand
TTACGTCCTTGGAATCGTTAGAGGGTTTACGGTTGGGGCTGAGCCGCCACCCTTTAACGATAGACGATTCGATAGCCGTAACCCTTCAACGTGATCCGAGTTCGTCCCTGATCCCCTGATGTCCCGTTCACTGTTTAAAGTTTACCGTTTACTGTTATAATTTCTGGGATTTTTCAGTGTTGAGGGGTATAATTATAGTTCATCAGCAGTAATATAATATTACTCGCGAGACAGGGGGCAAAATGAAGACATTAGTGATCTGCGAATCGGTGCATCACGGTAATACGAAAAAAATCGCCCAGGCTATGGCGTGGGAACTGGAAGCTGAAGTTAAGAGGGCGGAAGAGGTCGATCCCGCGGAGCTCGGTCCCTATGACCTTATAGGGTTCGGGTCCGGTATATATTTTGCCAAACATCATGGTGCCATATTTGAGCTCTTGAGCAGGCTCGAGGGGCTGAATAAAAAGGTTTTCGTATTTTCTACCGCGGCTGTCCTGTTCACTCCATTTTTTCACAGAGCTATAAAAAAGAGGTTGCGAGAGGTCGGCGGGGATATAGTGGGGGAGTTTTCATGTGTGGGATATGATACTTATTGCATACCTAAGCCCGTGGGAGGGATCCATAAGGGAAGGCCGAATCAAGAGGATATAGAGAATGCCCGAGATTTTGCCAGATCCCTGGGCGGTGTGGGATAGAATAAGAAGAATTTTGATAACGGAGGAAAAAAGGATGAGAAAAATATTATTGGCCGGCGGCATTGTTCTTTTTATGTGCATCGCGTTTTCAGGGCATACTTATTCTGAGACCATGGACGAGATACGCGCCGAAGCCAAGGCTCAGGCGCGGAGGGAAATGGGGCTCAGCGAGACTTCTGCTAAGGTAGATCGGGCGCAAGAGATCCCCGCGCGCAGGCAAAGCTCAAAGATCAATCTCAAGGGGTTATCGCTCGAGAACCTCGATGTTGATACTGTGCTCAAGAGCATTATAGCGCTGATGTTCCTGGCGTTTATTCCGGGTGCCATAGCGCATTTTAAAGGGAGAAATTTCTTTCTCTGGTGGATACTGGGGGTATTGTTTTTTATTTTCACATTGCCGTTGATCCTTTTTCTGAAGAAAAAAGAGGTCAAGGGGCCCGTGAAAGATGTGCCCGCCCCCCGAGTAGATACCGGTAAGTCGTCCCAGGAGGAGGAAGTGCCCGCGAGTTCCCACGAACGCTCCGGGTTCGAAGAGGTCGAGCATACGGCGATCGACATATACGAAAAAATAGAAAGACTCGCCGCGTTAAAAGAGAAAGGCGTTATATCCCAGGACGAGTTCGACAGTAAGAAAAAAGAACTTCTCGACAGGATATAGCATGCCAGAGGCGAATGAGTATTCCGGATAACAGAGAAATAATACGCCAGATCGAAGAGAAGATCACAGCCAGTTCTCCTATCAGGCTTGGTGTGAACAAAAAGAACGAGCTTGTGCGCCTGGTTTATGAGATCTGCCGCGCGAAAGACCTTACCTGCTTTGAGGCGATGAGACTTGCAGGTGTACGAGATATCGCCGATAAAGGCAAAAACGGTTTTTTCCGGGATCTCAAAGAAGTGTTAGTGGGAATAAGATATCCTTCTTTAAAAAAGACGGATGACCCGCATATCATGCCGCTAAAAATAAGTGACCGGCGTGATGAATGCGCCGAGTGGGGACGTTCTCTTGACCCGAAGAACATCTATGTGGAAGAGAGTGCCCGCGACCTGCCATGGACAAGATCCTTTCTTAAGAATTTTCCCCAAGCGAAAGTAAAAGTGGCAGAGGATCTCAGGGAAGTGGCGTCCGGGGGAAAAAGCGCCGATCCGGTTGATGTTTACGGAAACCGTGGGGAAAATGTGTTCGTGGTGAAAAGCGGACACGCGTTCATAAAGGAATGTCCGTGCACTAAAAGCGCCAGGCGATGCGGATACTGGATACTGAATATAGGGTTTGGCTGTCCCATAGACTGTTCGTATTGTTATCTGCAGACGTACAGTAACGCGCCGGGGATGGTATTTCCGGCTAATGTAGAGGATTATTACGGTTACATAGAAGAGCTTGACCGGAAAGTCCGGGGGCGCGCCAGGATCGGGACGGGTGAATTTACCGATTCCCTGGCATTCGATAAGTACACGGGATATTCGTCTATGCTTATACCGTTCTTTGAGCGCGCAGAGAATCTTATCCTTGAACTTAAGACCAAGGTGTCGGATGTGGACAATGTTCTTAAGTGCGAGCCGCATGAGAATGTCGTTATTTCCTGGTCGATGAATACGCGTTTCGTAGCTGAGAACTACGAAAAAGGCGGAGCTTCTGTCGGAGAGCGGTTGTCGTCGGCTTTGTCAGTGGCGCAGAGAGGATACAATATCGGTTTTCATTTTGATCCGATAGTGTGCTATGAAGGCTGGCAGGAAGAATACAGGGGTATCGTGGAGGAGATGTTCTCGCACGAAGAGATCCGGAATAAAACAGCATGGATAAGCCTTGGCACTCTCCGATATACGCCCGCCCTCAAACAGGTCGCCGAACAGCGGTTTGCGGATAATCGAATATTTTATTGCGGAGAGTTCTTTTCTGATATCGATGATAAAATGAGATATCAGAGGGACCTTAGAGTGGAAATGTATAATAGTATGATAGGCTGGATAAGATCGTTCACTGAAGAATGCTGGATATATCTATGTATGGAACCGGAGGATGTATGGAAAAGGACGGATCTTAAAGAAGAAGACCGTTCTTTCTGCTGGTATCCGGGATAAAGGAGGGAATATGTGGTACAGATCAATGATGGGTTTTGTATTTATCGTTATGTTAGCGCAGGGTGCGGCCGCGGCAGAGGGAACGGTAAAACTTCCTGAACCCAGGAGAGAGGGAGGCATGTCTGTCGAGCAGGCCATACACGAGCGCCGGTCCGTCAGAAGTTTTTCGGACGCGGGGCTATCGATGAATGATGTCTCACAATTGCTATGGGCGGCAGGGGGGCAGACAATAGACGGTATCACAGGGCCGACGAGAGCGTACGCTTCAGCAGGAGGTATATATCCGCTGGACATATACCTGGTCGTCGGGAAAGTGGAGCTGTTGAGGCCGGGGGTATATCGTTACGATTGGAAAGAACATTCTTTGAAGATGGTAAGTGAAGGAGACAAAAGGGCTTCCCTGGCGCAAGCGTCTCAAGGGCAGAGCATGATACAGAACGCGCCGGCGACTATTGTCATTACAGTAGAACCCGGAAAGGTCTTCAGCCGTTACGGCGACAGGGGCGTTTCCAGGTACATATCGATGGACGCGGGGCACTTGGGGCAGAACGTGTCGCTTGAAGCGCAAAGCCTTGGGCTTGGCACGGTCATGGTAGGCGCGTTCACGGATAACGAGGTGATGAAAGTTATGGGCCTCAAAAAAGAAATGCCGATATACATTATTCCGGTAGGGCATCCGGAGAAATAGTAAGTAAAAAGTAAAAAGGAAAACAAGGAGCGAAGCGACGCAGGATCCGCAAGCCGAAGGCGCAGCGAAAAAGGAAAAGGGATAGGTAGGGGCTGGATGAGATTGCGTCGGACCTCACAAGGTTCGGTCCTCGCAATGACGGTATTTAGATTCCTCGACTCGCGGAGTTTATCCTGAACCGAACTTGTTCTGGTTCAGGGCTCGCTCGGGATGACAGAAGGGCGGTGCCTACGGCCTTCCGCCGTCGCCGAACTATTTATGTGTTATCTGGCTATGGCGGACTTCGCACTCCCGCCTTCGCCAAGGCTATGGCGGACAGGCGGAATGACAGAGGGATCGGTATTTACGTTGACAAGGGTATTATTTATGGGAGAGAATGTAAAAACCGTGCGGCGCTTATGCTGAGCGGGTTTCACTCGAGCAAAAATATGCTTAAAAAGTCCATCATAGCAATATCTATTGTCCTGGCTCTGGTAGTGTCCTCTGAGGGGGTATCATATGCCTTCTGGCTGTGGACACCCAAGGATAAGACGTTCGTCAATCCC
>CAZUYM010000128.1:1982-4059 GCA_964624805.1 uncultured Planctomycetia bacterium | reverse complement strand
CGACAGACGTTTCTCAAGCCGTAACCCTGCAACGTAATCCGAGTTCGTCCCTGATTCCCCGATATCCTAGTCCCTGATTCCCAGATCTCCTGATGTCCTGTTCCTACGAGTATCTAGAATCCAGCATCGAGAATCTAGAACTGATTACCCCAAAGCTCCTAAGTCTAGCACATACCGTAGATTATCCCTTGACAAACCTATCCAAATGTGTTAATTTTACAACTCTGATTTCTTCGCCGGCAGAGTGGAATCTGGCCGTTCGGAGCTTGAAGTGCGGAGTTGTCGGTTTAAAATTATAATAAAAGGTGCAGGCATTATGAATAAGTCGAATATGTTGAAAAAAGAAGAGACCGGGCATGACTGGTTTCTGGTGGATGCCTCTAACAGGGTCCTGGGAAGAATGGCAACGCAGATAGCCACGTATCTCATGGGAAAGAACAGACCGGATTTTACTCCTCACGTGGATAACGGAGCGGGAGTTATAGTGCTTAATTGCGCTAAGGTCAGGGTCACGGGCAAAAAGAGTACTCAGAAGGTTTACAAGAGGTATTCCGGGTATCCGGGAGGACTTAAAGAGACTGTATATGAGAAGATGATGGAGAAGGATCCCAAGTACATCGTGAGGCATGCGGTGAAGGGGATGCTACCCAAGAATAAGCTGGGTGACAGGATGCTCAAAAGGCTGAAACTGTACGTGGGTACGGAACATCCGCACGACGCGCAGCAACCTAAAGAAATGAAAATCTAACGGAGTGATTGATGGAAAAAACTGAACACATAGCTGTAGGAAGGCGCAAGGAATCGGTAGCCAGAGTAAGGCTTCGTCCGGGCAATGGAACGATCAGGGTCAATAAAAGGACTTTCGAGGATTATTTTCCGAGGGAGACCCACCGGATCATTGTAAAGCAGCCCATGAATATTACGTCAACTCTCGATAAGTTCGACGTTATGGCGACTGTTTCCGGAGGCGGCATAGGAGGGCAGGCCGGTGCTTTAAAGCACGGCATATCCAGAGCGCTGCTTAAAAGTGACGATGCCTTGAGAATAATGCTCAAAAAGGCGGGATTCCTGACGCGTGATCCCAGAGCAAAAGAAAGAAAGAAATACGGACAGAAACGCGCCAGAAAAAAATTCCAGTTCTCGAAACGTTAATTACAGCTGAAAGGTGCGGCTTTCAGCTGCGGCTTTCAGCTTTCAGGTAGTAAAAACGGATCATCCTGAAGGGTGGTCCGTTTTTTTATATATACGCTCATGGAAAAGGGGGCTTATAACTGATAACTGATGACCGATAACTGTTTATGATTGACATGGACATTCATTTATTTTATACTTGGTTTTCGTAAATAATACATACATGCCGTATAATAATGATTATTATAAAGCTAATATGGCAAGGGAGACGAGATGATAAAAGTAGGAGTTGTAGGCGCTACCGGGTACACGGGTGAAGAGCTGATAGATGTGCTTTTGCGGAACCCTGAAGTTGAGATAACTTCATTATCCCGCAGGATGGATAATGAGGCTAAGTTATCCGATCTTTATCCCCGGTTTGCCAAAAAGATATCTCTGATATGCAGGAAGCTTGATGTCAACGATGTCGCGGAGAAGTCGGACCTTGTGTTCCTTGCTATGCCGCACACATCATCGATGCAGGTGGCTCCTGAGTTCCTCAAAAAGGGAAAAAGGATCATAGACCTGAGCGCCGACTACAGGCTGCCGGCGGATACGTATGAGAAGTGGTATGGCACTCCTCATTCGGATAAGGAGAACCTGGGTGCCGCAGTGTACGGGCTTCCGGAACTTAACAGGGAACTTATAAAAAAGGCTCTTCTGGTGTCGAACCCGGGATGTTATCCCACGAGCGTGATTCTGGCCCTTTTGCCGATTGTGAAGCTTCTGGCCGACAACGGTTTGGAAGTGATATCGGATTCAAAGAGCGGTACTACGGGTGCCGGGAGGAAAGCTATGACGCCGCTTTCTTTCAGTGAGGTGGACGAGAATTTTAAGTGTTATAAGCCCAATGAGCATCAGCATATGCCGGAGATGGAACATATATTGTCCACTGCCGCGGCTTCCG
>CAZUYM010000128.1:0-1882 GCA_964624805.1 uncultured Planctomycetia bacterium | reverse complement strand
GTGATAGTTTCAGTGATAGATAATCTTCTTAAAGGTGCCAGCGGTCAGGCCGTGCAGAACATGAACCTTATGTTCGGTCTGGACGAGAAGCTGGGACTGATATAACACCCGGAGAATGTGTATGGAAAAGAAAATTAAAAATATAAAAATGCCGAAGGGGTTCGTGGCGAACGGTATACATTGCGGGCTGAAAAATAAACGCAAAGACCTGTCCGTCTTCTATTCCAAAAAAGTCTGTAAGGCTTCGGCGATGTTCACGACCAATGCTGTCAAGGCGGCTCCGGTCGTCCTGGCTAAGGAGCAGCTGGAGAAGAGCTGTTACGTCAACGCTGTCGTGGTTAACTCAGGCAACGCTAACTGTATGACCGGGAAACGAGGATTGAGCGACGCGCGAAGGACAGTGAAGAGCGCCGCTAAGATCCTGGGCATAAGCGAGGATAAGGTGCTGGTATCCTCGACAGGGATAATAGGCGAGTTCATGCAGATGAAACCGCTTCTTGGCGGTTTGGAAGAACTGGTATCCGGGATGTCGGCGAAGGGGCTCGCGGACGCGGCGGAAGGCATAATGACCACTGATAAGTTCCCGAAGATATCTTCGAGGTCTTTTCTCATAGGCAGCAGGAAGGTGACCATAACGGGTGTAGCTAAAGGCGCCGGTATGATAAAACCTGACATGGCCACGATGCTGTCGTATATCATGACGGACGCGAATATTGCCAAGAGCGCCATGGATAAGGCGCTTGTCGAGAACGTCGCCGGCTCATTTAACGCGATAACGGTTGACGGTGACATGAGCACTAACGATACCGCTGTGCTGCTGGCTAACGGAGAAGCAGGCAACCGGAAGATCGGGCTGAAAGGCAGGGACCTCAAGATATTTTGCAGGAACCTTAACGCGGTTTCGGCGGATCTCGCGAAGATGATAGTTATGGACGGCGAGGGAGCGACTAAGTTTATAGAGGTACACGTGAAGGGCGCTAAGACAGTATCTGACGCGTCAAAAGTAGCCGGAGCTATAGCGGGTTCACTTCTGGTAAAATGCGCGGTTCTGGGCGGAGATCCTAACTGGGGCAGGATAGCGTCTTCGGCGGGTTCAAGCGGCGCGCACATAGACCCCGACAAGATGGAGATAATCCTGGACGGTGTGACCTTCTTCAAGGGCGGAAGGTTCATGGCGCACGTGAACCGCAGGAAGAGTTCCGTTTTTAAAAAAGACAAGGTGAATATAAAAGTTAATCTTCACCTGGGGAAAAAGGAAGCAAAGAAGTTTTCCTGTGATATCTCCAAGAAATATATAACATTGAACTCGTACTATACGACGTAGGATCCGTGATTCGGAGGAGCAATGGAAGAAGCGATCAAGAAAAGTAAAGTGCTGATAGAGGCGCTGCCTTACATAAAGAAATTCTTCAACAAGGTGGTCGTTATAAAATTCGGAGGGAGCGCCCTGCACGACGCGAATACACGGGACATGGTGCTGCAGGATATAGTGTTCATGCGCTATGCCGGGATGAAGCCCGTTCTGGTGCACGGGGGAGGACCCAACATAAGCGACAAACTCAAAGAGGCCGAGATAGAGACTAAGTTCATTGACGGTCTCAGGGTGACTTGTGAGAAGTCTATGGGTGTTGTGGATTCTGTCCTGATGGAAGTCAACAAGTCCCTCGTGGAAGAGTTAAACGAGTTCGGCGGAGAGGCTTTCGGTTTGAGCGGCAAAGAGAACAATATTATTCAGGCCGAAAAAAGGGAAGGACCGGACCTGGGTTACGTCGGCAGAGTCGTTACAATAGACACAACGGTACTTAAAAGGCTGCTGGATACCAGTATCATACCGGTGATCTGCCCCGTAGGTAAGGGGAAGGATAACAAACTGTATAATATC
>CAZUYM010000127.1:0-4075 GCA_964624805.1 uncultured Planctomycetia bacterium | reverse complement strand
CGCGCGTCCTCACCTCCGGGAGCGGTCATTTTGGTGAGCTCTTTTACCGCAAGCACTTTTACTTCAGTTTCCGGGTCCTTCATTAGCCATACCATAGCGGGCACACAATCGGCCGTATTGATCTCGGCAAAAGAAGTTACCAGCGCCATCCTGACGGCAGCATCCGGATCCCTTACCATCTGCACCAGATACTGCACAGACTCTTTGGACTTCAGTTTCCCGAGCGCCTTAACGGCAAACATGCGTATCCTGGGGTCATAATCCCCCAGCGCTCCGATAAAAAGATTCACTTCTTCCTTTGGCGCGAGCGCCGCGAGAGCCCTGACGGCATTAAACCTTACCTCGGGATTATAATCCGACAGAAGCTTCTTAAGGGGCGGTATCGCCTCGGGGCTGGAACCTATGACACTCAATGTCCTTGCCGCCGTCTTCCTGACCCTCGCGCTCCGGTCTTTCAAAAGTTTTATCGCGGCCTCTTCCGCTGTTTTATCGTCCACTGCCGCGATGATGTTGAGCGCGGCTATCCGCACAGACTCATTGTTCTTGTCCTCAAGAAGCGGCATAAGGAACGGCGTAACTTCAGGCCCGTAATTTTCAAGCTGGCGCTGCGCGTCCATAGCTTTCGGCTTGTTGTACAACTCGGCAACAAGACGTTTTATCTTATAGTTCTTTTCCTCCCAGGTTTTCTCCCAGGCGGCGTCACACACGCACACCGAAAGGCCGGAAAGCATTACGGCTACCACAAAAATAACAACTGTCTTCTTCAGCATCTTTACTCCTTTTGTTAATGGCTTCACTTTTTGGAACTCTTTCCGCTAGGTTTAGCCTTACGCGTCATTTCTTTCTTGACCTTTTTCTGGTCCGACTTTATGACGGAATCTATTTTCTCCAGCTTCTTTTTATATTTCTCCAGACCAGGCATGTCCAGTTTCCCCTTCATAAGTTCGGAAGCTATGTATTTCCCGATCTCATGATATATTTTTTCTTTCTGCAGATTCTTCATCTGAATATCTATCTGCGCCTGGGCTACCCTGAGCATCTTTGAGCTCTCTTCCTTCGCAACTTTCAGGGCTTTCGCCAGCTGCTTCTCCGCCTTCTTCACTAAAGGATCCAGCTTCTTTAAATTTTCACTTAGACCGCTCTTGTTCGCCATTTTGGCCCCCTTCTTTTTTTATTTAGCAAAAATACTCGTCAAAAATATTCTTCCCTGCTATACCTGTATTTACAAATACCTCTCTTGGAACTTTCTATGAACGACACCAAAAGAGCTATTTCATCGGAGCTGTATTTTTCTTTTATCGCCGCCAGTGCCGCCTCTTCCGACATATCCGAAAGAAAAAGCATTTTGTACGCGTCCTTGACCTCTGTTATTCGCTCCCTGTTAAACCCCGCGCGCCTCAGTCCCACAAGATTGACACCTCTTATAACAGACGGCCCTCTCACCGTCAGGTAAGGCGGCACGTCCTGATTAACGCCCGTAAACCCGCCTATCATGGCATATTGGCCGATACGGCAGAACTGGTGAAAAACAACATTGCCCGAGATAAAAGCGCCTTCGGATACCTGAACATATCCCGCCAGAAGAGCCCCGTTAGCGATTATAACATTGTTGCCGACATCACAGTTATGCCCCAGATGCGCCTGCACCATGATGAAATTATTATCTCCCACCACGGTAGAAGTGCCTTCTTTTGTCCCGCGGTGTATCGTGACGTACTCGCGGATAACATTGTTTTTTCCTATCTTCGTAAAAGTCTCGGCACCCTTATAGGCATAATCCTGGGGCGCGTTGCCTATGACAGCTCCCATATGCACTTCGGTCCCTTCTCCGATCTCGGTCCCGCTGCATATGTACGCGTTGGCCAGAAGCTTGACCCCTTTATGGATACACACCCCGCCCTCTATTATGACCCCCGGGCCTATCTCTGCCGAGGGATCCACTTCTGCTGACTTATCCACTATCGCAGTGGGATGGATACTCATTTAGTCCCGCCTTTATGTTGCTCAAGCTGGTGCACCAGGTCGTTTATAACGTCCGTTATGGGGCTCAGGTCATGGTCCCGGCTTATTTGCAGCCTGACGCTGTAATCCCCCTCATCGATACGCTGCAAGTCCTCCTCAAGCCTCTCCAGGGGTGCCACGAACCTGTAAGACAGCATCACCGCCCACGCCAGAAGCAGCATAAAAACCACCGGCAGCCCTATCGCGAGCACGAAATTGATCTCCTGGATAACCGGAAGAAGATCCCTCGCGATGACATCCGGCAAAGCGATCTGCTCGGCCATGACAGTAAATATAAAGTAGTACAGGCATCCTCCGACAAAGACCGTAGGTATAAGCATAGAAAGGATGAGTATGAACAGGTACCTTGATTGCAGTGATCTGTTTAAGTATCTGATGGCTGCTCCCTTCGTTCGTTTAATTTTCAGCGCCGGCTTCATCCGGCTGTCTTTCTTTATCTTCCGCAGTGAACCTTTTCTTCACTTCCACTTCACCGGGCATTTTTTTCTTTTTAGTTACATCACCTTCGCTCTTCGACCAGAGATATCCTATCGAGATATCCGTATAGTAGGCGGAGGCTTCTGAATCCGTGCTGTCGGAATCCGTCATAAAGGCTACGGCGGCTACGTCTTTCTCAAGGTTTTCTCCGAACAGTTCCTCAAAATCCGCTCTTATATCCCGGTCCTCATGTTTCCATTCTTCCGATGCCCCGGATTGAAGTACGAGCAAGCGCACGTTCTTGGTATATGGACTTTCGGCGACTGTGCCCTTGGGTATATCCCGTGTCCATACATACTGTATGGCTTTAGTGTTCAGAAAGAACTTTGATTGAAATATCACGTATACCTGGGCTACAAAATCAAACTCGTCCTTATCGCCAAGATCCTCCTTGTTCCTGTAGGACGGAAATTCATCCGCTCTCCAGTCCCAACTCAAGAAAGGATCTCTTTCCCTGTCAAGCCGCTGCTTGTAGTAGAGCGCGGACGCGGAGTTCGCGCTTTCCGCCATTATCCCGCTCTTCCCACTATATTCTGTCGTTTTGTACCCGGTGTTGTCCTCCGCGAGGACCTTTTCTTCCCACTCTTCAAGCTGCCCGGCTCCGGAAAAATCGAAACTTTTTAATATTTCCTTTTCCCCTGTTTTTTCAACGGCCGGGGCCTTAAAAACGGTCGGTATGCCCTTCCATTTCAGCACATACGCACCGATAACGACAACTACGACAACGACTATAACGGGAACTGCTATAAAAATTATTCCCCGTAGCTTCACTGAATTATCCTGATATTAAATTTTTATTTTCTCAGCCCACTCGCTGATAACGGGCATCTTCCACTTGTTGCCCATAAGAACCTGAACTATACCTATTATAGAAAGCACACCGCAGGCGATCATACCTATCGTAGCGACAAATTGACCGAGCACCGGGATGATGCCTATGATACCTATCGCTATCTCCACGATGAACAGCATAAGACCCTGTTTGGCGTGGAACTTCACGAACTCATCCTCTTTCTTCATTAAAATAGGAATAAGGCAGAGTATCCACAAGTACGCAAGAATAGCGTAAACATTCTCACCCGAAACTACCTGACCTTTTTTCTCTTGTTCCATTATTCCCCCTTTGGTTGTTAGAACGGCTATTTCTGTAATAATATTAGTATATTCTATAGCTTATGCGGTAAAAGTCAATAGATTCATTGGCGCATTCGCTCGCCATTGGTATTTAGTATTCAGTATTTAGTATTTAGTATTCAGTATTCAGTATTTAGTATGTGGTATTTAGTATGTGGTATTTAGTAAGGATGGGGGGTGGCGTATGTGGCTAGAATCCTGCTGGCCGTGTTAGTCCGCTGAACACGAACGACAAACCACGCAACTAAGAAGTAAAATCGTCATCCCCGCGGAAGCGGGGATCCAATAAAAATAATTTGTCTTCTATTTGATCCCGGATATCCGCTATCGCGGATTCCGGGATGACGGCCCAGGTAATCTAGCGCACAAAAAAACCCGGCTCGAATTAACGAGCCGGGTTTTTTTGTTACGCTTGTGTTCACTTAGAAGCTAAGTTTTACTG
>CAZUYM010000126.1:0-4081 GCA_964624805.1 uncultured Planctomycetia bacterium | reverse complement strand
TGGCATTCGCGAACCTGACGGTAACGTCCGTCTCTTCTTCCGCTTTTATTGGTTTTATTTTTGTAGCTATGTTTCCCTTAAACACTCCCCTGATCGTCTTGGCTATCTGCCCTATGGACAGTCCTGCCATTGTCGCCTTTGTATGATCCACCCTTACCCGTATCTCTTCTTTTCCGGGCTTGTGGTCCCACGTAACGTCTTCTGTTCCATCGATCGTCTTCATATAATCCATATACTCGCCGGCTATCTTGTCAAGCGTGTCAAACTCCTCGCCCCTTATCCGGGCTTCTACAGGTTTTCCTACGGGAGGGCCGGCTTCAGGCGTATCGAATCTTAGATCGTCAAACCCTTTTATATCTTTGGTCTGCTCTCTCAGGTCGGCAATTATTTCTTCAACGTCCCTTTTCCTGTCCTGCGCCTGCGTGAGGTACACGGTTACCTGGACAAGATTGCTTGCCTGCCCGGAAAAAGGGTCCTGCCGGTCCTCTTCTATCTTGCCGACATATGTCACATACGTATCAAGCTCCTCGGAAGACATCTTGGAGACTATATCCTCAAAAGGAGCTATAAGCTCGCTGGTCTTTTCAAGAGGTGTGCCTATAGGCGCCTCTCCCCTAATGAAGAAGTAGTTTATCCCCGCTGCCGGGAAGAGGACAAATTTCATGACAGTCCCCGCCAGAACAGTACACAGCACCAAGACTCCCATGGTACCCAGAACGACACGGTATTTATGCTTTATCGCGCCGGACACCAGTCCGGTATAAAAAGAAATAAGCTTCTTGAACCACGGCATGTCCCTCGAAAGTCCTATAGGGTTCCCAGCGGCATCTTTTTTTATCTTCACAAAATCCGCCAGATGGCTCGGCAGTATTATCAGCGCCTCTCCCAGGGACGCTACAAGGGCGGTTATTACCACCACGGGTATGCCCCATATGAACTTACCGATGATACCCGTCATAAAAAGAAGCGGACTGAACGCGGCAATGGTAGTTAATACCGCCGAGCATACCGCCCCCATGACCTCTTCTGTTCCTTTCACCGCGGCCTCTCTCGGAGGAAGGCCTTCTTCCATATACCGGTATACATTTTCAGCGACTATGATCCCGTCATCGACAAGCATACCAAGGACTATGACAAGTCCGAACATCGTGATAAGATTGACCGTGAGCCCCATCATGCTCATTACGATGAAGGTCGCCAGAAAAGCTATAGGAATACCAAGTACCGTAAGAAGCGCCACTCTTTTCTGCAGAAATATAAGCATCGCCGCTATGACCAGGACCATCCCTACCCAGGCATTATTCCTCAAAACATTGAGACGTCTTTTCGCGTAGAACGAATAATCGTTAACAAAAGATATTCTTATATCATCGGGGATCTTTTTCAGGAACTTCGCGCATGTTTTTCTTACGTCCGCGACCATACTTATCGCGTCCCCGGATTCTTTTTTCATGACGATAAGGTTTATCGACCGGGTCCCTAGCGTCCTGTTGATGATATCCTCATCCTTAAACGTATCCTCTACCGTGGCTATATCTTTTATCCTAAGCCAGTTTCCCGAATCGTTGGCTCGGATTATAACATTCTCCACTTCTTCCACGGATTCGAACTCCCCGGTAGTCCTGATGCTGTATTCGGTCGTCTCGGTATCTATCTTTCCCGCCGGGATGCTTACATTCCTTTCGGCAAGAGCCCTTTCCACCTCGTCCACCGAAACGTAATAATTATGGAGTTTCTTCGCATCCACCAGGATCTGCATCTCCCGGTCTCTGTAACCGCTTTTCTGTACCTTAGCCACACCCTTTATATCTTCAAGATCATCTTCAAGAGCGTCAGAATAATCACGCAGCTTGTGCTCATCGACAGATCCGGAAAGAGATACTTCTATAATAGGATAATGCTTGCTTGTCACCTCGGTAACTACAGGGTCCTCAAGTATGTCTCGGGGAAGGTCCTTCACACGGTCCACCGCGCTCTGCACATCCCTTATCACCTTTTGCTTGTTGGATTCGTCGGGATCTATCTTGACGTATATCAAAGAAGTGCTTGTGGCAGATGTCGAGTTTATCTCTTTTATACCGTCGACCTCTTTTATCTCTTTTTCGATAGGCACCGTTATCAACTTCTCTACATCCTCGGGTGTAGCCCCGGGATAAACGGCGGTAATACTGACCATATCGAAAGCCACGTTGGGAAACACTTCCCTGTTGGTGCCCATGACCACTATAAGGCCTATTATTAAAAGGATGACCGAGATAAGGTTAACAAAAAGAGAATTGTTCACACTGAAACGGGGAAGGCTCATATCTCCCCCTCGTACTTGGGCAGTAGGACATTCATGCTTCTTTCAAGGTCCACGCGGGATATTTCCCTTTCCAGAAGTACCAGGTTCTTGTCTATTTCCGTCCTCAGCAGGTCGTGCTGATAATCTATGAGCGTCTTCGTCGTCGATCTTCCGTACTGGAACCTCTTCTCTTCCTCATCCAGTTTTTCCGCCTGGAGATCAACCGCCTCGGCCATTCTTCCGACGTTCGCGTTGAAAGTCGTCACGTCCCTGAAAGAATTCCCGACCTCGGTGATTATAGTCCTCTCCGTCTCCTTAAGCGCCACTATGGCTTTCTCTTTTTCATAACCTGCTTTTTCGAATTCGCTCCTGGCACTCGAATTCTCGAGCGGCATAGAGAACTCGACTCCCGCGTAATAACGCGTATTGTCGTTGACAGTAGTTTTGCCGGCCGCCTTCTCGAAATCACCCTCCACACCGTTCATCGCCATACTCCCCACCAGGTCTATTTCGGGCCACATGGCGTTATCTTTCATCTTGAGGTTTATTTTATTTATCTCAACATCCCTTTTTCGTATTTTGTAATCCCTCCTGTTCTCAAAGGCTCCCATAAGACAGTCTTTAAGGTTGAACTCCATGTCCTCTTCAGAAAAAGTGCCAGCGGGAAAGATGCGCATCTCTTCGCCCATGTTCATCGAGAGTTTCAGGTCCTCTTCCGCTCTTCTTCGCCTGTTTTCCTCGACCTCCAGGCTTGTCTCGTTTACCAGGACGTTAGCTTCGGAAGCGAGAAAGTCCGCCCTTTCTATTATGCCCATATCGTAACTCTTCTTGTTTGTCTCGTGCAGGTCTTGAGCCCTTGCTAGGATACCCTCGCGCAGACGCACGGCCTGCCACTCGAATACAAGGGTCCAGTAAGCCTTCTCTACCCGCGCTACCTCTCTTTCTATCTTATCCCTCATCTCCAGGCCGGCGTTGAGTATAGCCAGTTTGGTAACAGAAAGCGTATTCCTGTCTATATAGCCGAAAAAATTCTTCCCTACGGGCTGGCGAAGTTCAACAGCAAGTTCCGCGGTATGCGAAGGGTTTTCGGTAACAAAAGGTGTGTTCACCCAGTTCCGCGTATCTCTCCAGGTAGCGGTCATTTCTGTACCCGTGATAAACTCCTTGCTTACTCCGGCTGAATAATGGTTGTCCTGGGTATCGTCGGCGGCAAATACCGAGATCTGCTGCCGCTTGTCCTCGACATAATGGACATCACCGAAGATCATCGTATCAAAGACCGCTTCCGCGTAAAGTTTGTCGGTCTCCGCGACAAGAAGGTCAAGCTTTGCCAGGCGGACCTCAAAGCTGTTATAAAGAGCGAAACCCACGCATTCTTCGAGGGTGATCGCGCTTATCTCTTCCTGTGCCATTTTCTTTTCTTCCGCCGGCGCGTCAGTCCCCGCTGAAGCAGAACCGGCAAAGAGAATGGCAAGGCAGAGTATCGTTATGTATTGTCTGGCTGTTCTCATATTTTATCCCTTAATTGAGTCATACACCTTTCTCAGTAGACGCAAATATTCATTTCTCTCACCATCCGTAAGAACAGAGTAAAGATCGTTAGTCATCGTGATGCGCGATTTGTTGACGCCCTCAGCTATATCTTTTCCTTTCTTAAGAAGACTTACCTTTACCACGCGCCGGTCATCAGTTGAACGCTCCCTTTTAACAACCCCCTGCTCTACCATCTTATCAACGATACCCGTCGCCGAGGCCATTGAGAGGTTCATGACTTTTGCTATATCACTCATAGTGGCG
>CAZUYM010000125.1:0-4100 GCA_964624805.1 uncultured Planctomycetia bacterium | reverse complement strand
CCGGCTGCGCGACTACGCGCCATCATTTCGGATACAAAGTGGACGGCGCGGAATATACAAAATTTGAAGACCTTACCGACGAGCAGGCGCTCAAAATGACCATACTTGTATTCAATATCCGGACAGAGGCATATGATGATGCCGTGGCCAGGAGTGTGACGATATCGGAACTTATGGAACAGCTCAAGAAGAGGAAGTCTTCGTATCTTAACAATTCAAAGGTATTTGACCTGAGCTATGAGAGTATCGATATACAAAAGTGGACGGACGAAGACCTTATCAGTATGTATAACTCTCTTGAGGCAAAAATGTCAGTTTATAACGGCAGGGGGGTAGCCGAGCTTTCAGATCGCGAGAACGCTCTGCGTATAGCGCGTATTACAGGAATGACCGAGATGGTCAATGAACTCAAGCGAAGGCAGAATAAACGGCAGGCCTGGAACATCTTTGCCCAAGTGCTTACCACGACACTACAAGTGGCCCTTTCGGCCATATAAAAATGCATATGAAAAATGGAACTTTTTACATACTCCTTTCGTCTAAGATAATGAGGGAACTATGAAAGATATATCCCGGGAATATATTATCCGAGCGGCGGAGGGCGACATGGAGGCATTTGAAGAGATATATAGAGCATATTCTTCTTATGTATATACGATCGCTTTCAGGGTAACGGGTAATCGAGAGGATGCCGCCGAAGCCGCCCAGGACGTTTTTTTGAGCGTTTACAGGAACCTCAAGGGGTTTGGTTTTCGGTCATCTTTCAAAACGTGGATATACAGGATAGCGTCCAACGCGGCGATAACTATCTACCGAAAGAGGTCAAAAGAGAGGGGAAGGAACATCCCCTTCGATGAGAATATAGACAGCGGGCACTCAATAGAACCGGATACAGGAGGCATTGACAGGCGTCATGATGAACAGACAGTGCGGAGATTTCTGGGGCGCCTGCCCGAAGACCAGAGAGAGTGTCTGGTATTAAAAGAGATAGAAGGTCTTAAATATGACGAGATCGCGGAAGTCCTGAAAATAAAGATAAACACCGTTCGATCCCGGCTGAAGAGGGCACGCGAAAAGCTTATCGCGATGGCCGGTTCTGAAGGAGGCGTAAAATGAGATGTAAAAAAATAAGGGAACTTATACTAACTGATTATATTGACGGGGAACTGGACTCTGGGGTCTCTGAAAAAATAGAGAGCCACCTGGCATCCTGCGAGGGCTGCAGAAAGGTCAAGGAAGAAGCTTCAGGAGTAACCGCTTCTTTGCGGGGTTCGGCCAGGCTTGATCCTCCGGAAACTCTTTGGGCGGGAATAAAAGAAGCTATTGAAGAAGAGAACGCTGCGAAAGAAAACGATGTATTTTTCGGTATCCGGGAATTCCTGGCCGCTAAAAAGCCTGTTTTGGCGGTTATGGCTACGGCTTTTGCCATAGCGGCGGTCGTCCTTGTAAAAAGCTATGTGTATGACCCCCTGGTCCTGAACGCCTACATGGTGGAGCAGATGGAGTTTTTGGACTATCTTGACAACGGTAACGGTGGTGCCTCGCCAGACTCAGGCATCCCTTTTGAGGATCTTTTTCTCTAGAGTGGAACTTTTTTGGAAGCTTATGCGTCCAAGAGGGTGAGAGCGGGAAAAAGAAACCTTAAAAAAGGAGGAAAACGATGAAGAAGACAATGAAGATGATGGCAGTTTATGTGGTCGCGGTATCTCTCGTATTGTCGGCGCCGGCTGCGTTTAGCCAGCCTGCTTGCGGTCCCGATTCAGGTGAAGAGGGCGATGGTCGTAAGGGCGGCCGAGGCGGAGGGTTTAAGGAAATGTTTGATAAACTTGACCTTACTCCGGAACAGCAGGAACAGATGAAAGAGAATCGCCAGAGTAACAGGGAACAGATGAAGGCGACCAAAGACGCTTTGTCGGCAGAGAGGCAGGCTTTAAAGCAGGAGCTTCAGAAACCGGAGATAGATAAGGCAGCTGTTGACAGGACGGTCTCGTCTATAAAAGAACTTCAGGGAAAGATGATAGATCAAAGAGTAGAAGGTTTCCTGGCAATGAAAGCGATCCTTACTCCTGAGCAGTTTCAGAAGCTGGGAGAGATGAAAGAATCTCACAAAAAGGACAGAAAAGGCCGTGGAAAAGGCGGGAAACGCCAGGGCGATATGTTCTAAACCCCAAGGGATTTAGGCTTGACAGAGATTATACCAATGTGGTAACATTTAACATACCAAAAAGGAGGTTTGAGATATGAGAAAAGTTCTTGTGTTACTTGCAGTTGCCGGTCTGATTTTTTCAGGTGCGGCAGCCCATGCGCAGCAGCAGGAAGTACTTTTCAGCTTTGAGAATGGTCTTGAGGGCTGGGAAATACCAGACTGGGCGTATGAAAAACCGGATCATGTCCAGCAGGACATCCGAAGCTCCAACAATTTTGCCAGCGATGGCTCAAGCAGTCTGGAGATCGATACAGAGTTTCCGGGTGGAAGATGGACCGGCGCCATAATCGAGATCATGCAGTACTTTGACTGGTCCGATTACAGCAAGATCGCGTGCGACATCTACCTTCCCGCCGATGCTCCGCTAGGCCTTAAGGCTAAGATGATACTTACGGTCGGCGACAGCTGGAAATGGGTTGAGCAGAGTAAAAGCGCGTCTCTCAAACCGGGCGAATGGGTCACAGTTTCAGCAAACCTCAAACCCGGCAGCATCGACTGGCGCAGGGTACAGGTTGACGAGGCGTTCCGCTCGGACATCAGGAAACTCGACATAAGGGTGGACTCGAACAATAAACCCGCTTATACGGGTCCCGTTTATATCGATAACATTCGCGTTATAAAGTAAGAACTGTACAAAAGTTTATAAGAAAGGCCGAAGGGCGCTAGTCGTCTTTCGGCCTTTCTTATAAGTAAGGAGTCCTCGCGCTGGAATAAATGTTATCACGGGGTTATAATGTAAACTGTTGAGAGCGGGTCATCATATATGCTGAACATTTTAGCCATCATTATACTGACACTATCCTGTCTGGCGGGGTTTGTCGCTATTTTCTTTACTACGTTCGGCACGCTTATAATACTTTGCGGAACGATAATTTATTCCGCGATGACGTCGTTCGAGGTGGTTACGTTCAAACTGCTCCTTGTTATTTTTGTGTTATATCTTATCGGCGAGTTGTGTGAGTATCTGTTTATTGTTCTTGGAACAAAGAAAGCAGGCTCGTCAAATGCCGCTGTTGTCGGCGCGATGGTGGGTGCCGTACCCGGCGCGATACTGGGGGCGGCGTTCTTCGGCATAGGCATCATTCTCGGTACGTTTCTGGGGATATTCCTGGGTGCATTTCTTGTGGAGCTGTTCCTTCACGGTGACCTGAGGAGATCTCTCCTCGCGGGGACTGGAGGAGTTCTGGGTCGTGTGGGGTCTATAGTCGCGAAGATCTTTATAGCGCTGACCATGATGGGATTGGTTTTCTGGAAGATGGCCGGGTTTTCGTAATATCTTTAGGAGGTTTTATGGATCTTTTTAACAGTTTAGGGATACTTTTGGGCGGTTCGTGGGCAGCGGGGATCAATCTGTACCTCACGATAGTTGTCCTCGGGATGTCTGACAGACTCGGATGGATAGACCTTCCGGGAGGCCTTGATGTCCTTTCTCATCCGCTTGTTATTCTCGTCGCCGGACTGCTTTTTGTTATCGAGTTTTTTGCCGACAAGATACCTTACGTGGATTCAGCGTGGGATTCGATACATACTTTTATCCGTCCGGCGGGAGCCGCCGCGCTTGCTTACATGGCTTTGCCTCAGTCTAATGAGGCAGTGCAGATGAGCGTAGCCATGCTGAGTGGCGGAATAGCTTTGGATACGCATCTTACAAAAGCGACGACTAGGGTGGCGATCAACACTTCGCCGGAACCTTTTACGAACTCTCTGGCGAGCATAACGGAAGATACACTCGTCCTGGTAGTCATCTGGCTAGCCGTAAAGCATCCGGTAATAGCAACACTTGTAGTGATATCGTTCCTGGTGTTCTCTATATGGTTTTTGAAGGTCATGTTCGTGTTTCTGAAGAAAGTTTTTCGGCTTGTGACGGGGAGTAAGGACGAGCCGGAGCAAAAAA
>CAZUYM010000124.1:0-4119 GCA_964624805.1 uncultured Planctomycetia bacterium | reverse complement strand
CCCGGCGCGTGTCATAGAAATAAGCGTACCGGTACAAATGGATTCGGGAGAGACCAGGACATTTAACGGATACCGAATAATGCACAATAATGCCCGCGGCGCGGGTAAAGGAGGCATCAGATTCCATCCCGCCGTTTCACGGGGTATGGTAAGAGCGCTTGCTACGGATATGACATGGAAAAACGCCATAGTCGGCATACCTTTCGGCGGAGGAAAGGGCGGAATAACCGTTGATCCCAGAGGGATGTCCGATACCGAGATGGAACAGCTTTGCAGGGGGTATGTGAGGGAACTTCTCAAGAAGGATCCCAGGGCCATAGGCGTTTATGATGATGTGCCGGCTCCCGATGTGGGATCTACTGCGCAGCACATGGAGTGGATGCGTGATGAGTATGAGAAGATAAAGGATATTAAAGATGATTCTGCTGCCGGAGTTATAACAGGTAAGCCTATCAGCAAGGGAGGATCCGAAGGGCGCACAAAAGCTACGGGGCAGGGGGTGTATTTTACGGCACGGGAGGCCATAAGATCTTTTGGCGATAACCTGGGCATAGGGTCCGACATGACCAAATGCACTTACTCAGTGCAGGGTGCCGGTAATGTGGCTTTCGAAGCCATAAAGATATTTTTCGCGAAAGGATGCAGGAATATTAAATATATGAGCGACGTCTCGGGCGGCATACATATGACTAACGGCCTGGACGAAAAGCTGCTCGCGGCTCTGGAAGACCATCTTTCCAGAAAAGAGCTTCTTGAAGATTTTGATCATGAAGGAGTGGAACATGTTCCCGGCGGAGAAGTGCTGGAAGCTGACGTTGACGTCCTTATTCCGGCGGCGCTTCAGAATCAGATAACAGCGGACAATGCCGACAAAATAAAAGCAAGACTTATAGTCGAGGGTGCCAACGGTCCCACCACCCCGGAAGCGGATGAGATACTTTTTAATAACGGACAGATCGCCGTTCCCGACATACTTGCTAACGCCGGAGGCGTAACGGTATCGTACCTCGAGTGGGTGCAGAATATACAGAGAGAACACTGGGCTCTTCCGGCCATAGATAAGATGCTCGAGGAAAGGATGTCGATAGCGTTCATGAACGTGGTCAAGACAGCCAGAGCTTACAAGACAGACCTCCGCACAGCGGCAATGCTTCTGGCTCTAAAGAAGACATCTGATGCCGAAACGGCGAGGGGGCTCGAAGCCTCTATGAAAATTAAGGGGAAGAAACCATATAAGTCTAAGGTAAACCTTTTTTCTCCGGATACGTTCGAAGAGCTGAATTTTATAATAGCTAATGGAAGATTCACGAAACTCATCAGAAATCTGGAAAAGCGAAAAAAGAAAGAATTAGATGATACGGTGCATGAGATACTTGAAAAGTTTTCCTCTAGAGAAGGCGTGATCCTTGTCACCGGTCCTGTTGCGGTCGGAAAAGCGGCGTTAGCTCAAAATCTTAGAAAAGCCCTTATTCTAAATGGTCGGGGGGCTAAGGTGCTTCACCTCGACGGTCATGGGCATAATGTCAGTGACGCCGAACGCCTTCTTAACGGGGCCACTGTCGGAATTACTCCGGCAGAACAGTTCTATTATGAAGACGATGTAGAAGAGGTTACACTCGAAAATGATGACATACTTATAATAGAGGGCGCGGAAGCTTTTTCGGAAGATATTACGGGACTTATGGCGGAAAGAGGGAAGTCCACGTATAAGATCTTTATGAACACGGCGCCATCTATGAAATTGAGAGATAATTATCCGCTGACGTCACTGCACGCCCGAATGATGAGAGAGATGCTTGATAGAAGCCTTACGGAAAATAAGAAACCTTCGGAGACACTTCTGCCGATAGTAAGGGGGCGCGGCACCCAGCTGGATGAGCTGTATCCGAAATGGGCGCTGGCCGACAAGACCATAGGCGCGTATATGCCGTATGAGCTTCCGATACTGAAAAGAGAAATATGGGACGATCTTCAGGAAGACCTGGACAGAGTGAGGGCGGAGCTGGTGCGCGCGAAAAAACACGCGGAGCATGATAAAGCCGAATATATAGAGGAACTTTCGGTAGTGCTTAAGAATATGGAAGACATTTATTATCTGCTGGAGCCGATCACGGCCGCGCCGGAAGATATTTATCTGCCAAAGTGGGCTATTATGCAGCAGTTCCTACGGCCTGAAAAAAGAGAGGTTTTTGGGATGTTAGATCTCGCGAAGGCCGCAGTTCCTCTTAGTTTTGCCGGTTTTGCTATGGCGGTATTCACGCCGCTGATCTCTATGGCCGCGGATCTGTCTATGCCGAAAGCGGCATTGTTCTCGCTCTTTCTCATAAGCTTCCTGGCAACAGCAGGGCTGGGGGTGCATTCTATTACAAAAGGCGATGTTAGAGGACAAAGGAACGGAGCATTGCTGGTAATAATCGCCATGCTGGGCGTGATGATCGGGTCTTCCGACTATTATTATGCAGGATATGCCCGAAGCCGGGCGCCCTCGTCTTCCAGACGGTCTGAGAACGCGGATCCCGCGCAGCTTGATGAGGAGCAGAAGACGCAAGTCTCGTACGGCCCTGATAAAAAAGTCGAGTATACGAAAGAAAAATATGACGAGCTTGTAAGTGAGATAGTTAATGTTACTCTTGGAGAAACCGACATAGAAACAATGGTAGAGACGAGTGAATTCGAAAGAATGAGGATCAGAGCCGCTATAGTCTGGACGATGATCAACAGGGCTTTGTCTGATAATCTCGAATTCAAAGGAAGCACCATAGAAGAGATCATGGCTCAGGAGCGGGCTTACAGCTGTATAGACGATCCTGACAGCCTTTATCATGAAAAGAACGTAGATAAACTTGAAGGAAGTGAAAAAGGACGTGTTATTCAGGCGAAAATAGACATAGAACAAGTGGTTAAAGATGCCCTGTCCGGACATATACCGGATCCAACGGATGGAGCTACATGGTACTGCAATCCGATTTATCTTGAGGAAAAACTGGGGATCAAGGACGGCCGGCGTAAATGGTGGCGTGACGGACTTGAAGACGGTACGGTAAAAGAGACGGTTACTATCAAAAGGCATTTATTTTCCAAACCTGCCAAACCTGCCAAAACTACGCCGAACGCACATATGCGGCCGAGAAGCAGTTTTTTGCGCAGAGGAGCCATAGCATCGGTTTTTGCCCTGGCATTTTTAGGTCTAAAGGGCTCAGCATGGGCGGTAACAAAGGATGCTGCGCTGGAGACGGCATTGCCGGCCGCGCCGGCGGTATTCAGCAGTCTGCTGTATGTGTCCGTATGGCTCGCCGCGGTTATTGGAATAAGCACGCTGATGGTATATCTGGTCTCAGGGAAAAATAAGAAAAACGCGATGAAGACCACATTGTCGCAACGAGCGATCTTATCTTTGCTTCTTCTTTTGAGTCTTTCGCCAGCGGTCTCCTGCGGAAGAAGGGAAGTTTCTGCGGACCCGAACTACGAGATAATAGATCAGCAGGGTGTAATAGATCCCGCCAGCCTTACCGTTGTGGGCGATGAACTGCTCATTGAGTACAAAGGTGACCTTTCGGGATGCGTGATAGAGTACAATTTCAGGGAAGAACAGCGTGCCAGGGTACAGCCGTTCCTTAAAAACAGTGAGTACAAAAACATTTACGGCGCGCCGCTATGGCCGAATGCACAGGGGCGCGTGATGTTCAATGAAGCTACAGATCTCAGGATGGTGAACGAGTTCAGTGACATGGGTGACGTAAGGGTCGTTGGATTGAAGGTATTCGAAGGCGGCAGTCCGGAAGAGGTCAAGGGGATGCTGAAGAGCATAAAAATAGGCAAGCCTGTGACTAATCTTGAACCATCCTCGGTTGCGGCATCTACGGTTCCAGGTATAGCCCCGGTTTTCATGTTCATGCCGGCAGCGTTGGGGTTTTCAGAGGAGGCGAATATATACACAAATGTGGTTATATCGGCGGCAATACTTCTGGCGATATTTATCGCGTCAAAGATCTACGAAAAGGTCGAGATGCGGCGTCGGGAGCCGGTAAAAGTGAAGGCGACGGTATCTGAAACCGTCAAAACTATAAGCCGCAGATCTTTTCTGGCATTGTTGATAATGTTCAGCGTCGCGACTGTGAC
>CAZUYM010000123.1:0-4123 GCA_964624805.1 uncultured Planctomycetia bacterium | reverse complement strand
TCCATTGCCGATAGGGCGAGGGCGGCGCTGGGAAGGGCGACTTCAGTGCTTACGGCGGCAAGAGCCCGTCTCTCATCGGCTTACGGACGGGTCGTAGCTGATCCGGTGGCATTTGTACGTAATGCCACTGTTTTTCTTGTAAGTCTGCCGCTTATGTTCCTAAACAGCGCATTGTCCCAGATCAGGACATTCAGGGATTTTCGGCGTCAAAACGTCGTAATAAGTGAAGAAGTCGAAAAAGCAGGAGAAGTACAGATAGCGCAGGTAGTGGACACAGCGGTATTAAAAAAAGAGGATATACCGGAACAAATCATGGCAGAGCTATCCCCCATATTTAATAGACTGCAGGAGACCCTGTTTTTGTCAGATGACGCGCGTAAAATTTATGAAACACTTTTGGAAAAAGACATCGTGACGGCTTCGGAAGAAGATCTTATGTATGCTCAAAAGATGAGCGAAAAACTTACCATAGAAAATGAGTCAGATCATCCTGCTAACAGGAATCAGTGGCTTATTTATCTGGTCATAGGAGGGCACATAATAGCACTGGATGCACTCAAGCAAATGGAAGACGCTGATAGGGAAGGAGTATATAAGGCATTCGAAAGATTTGCCGCATTTGTCAGGGTGTATGGGATAGACAGGATCAATGAGCTCGCAGCTGAGGCAACTATGAGCGAGGATTATGATGCTGATGAAAGGAACAAGTTTTTTGATCTGGCAACGCCTACGCGGTATTACTGGGCCACGATCGAGAATATTGATGACTTTATAGCTATGACTATGAGGCTTATTGTGGACAATAAGATCGCTGGTCAGGATGAAGTAGCCCTCAAAATGAGATCTTTTGTGGAGTCCGGAGAGATCAGCAGCAATGAGGCATCCAGGATGATCGCTCAACTGCCGGAGATGATGCGGCCGGCTCTGGAAGATGTTGTTGTCGCCAAAGCCGGAGTTCAGGCGGCGCAACAGATGAAGCGTCTGAGCGTAAGAGCGGCAGGCGATCGTTTTTCCGAGCAGGAAAAACTTTCAACTGCCCGCAGCAGGGCGGTCATAGTTATGGCGGACAACGCGAAGAGATCAGGCAACCAGGAAGTCGTGGAAAGGACTGTTCGCGGGCGGGCCGTTAGAGCTGAGGTCGTGTATTCAGACCTGGGCCGGGAAGCCGGGGCGTATCACGTGCGGCGGGGGGACAGACTGATACTCGTTGTAGATAAGAACGCCCCTAATGTTCAGGAAGCCATAGACCACGAGCTTTTTGAGGATTACTGGATAAACGTGGCGAACATGGACACAGTACTTGCGCATCGTCTTGCGTCATTAATGCAGGTGGCTAAATACATCCGCTCCGGTACGAGACTTACGGATTACCACAGGCAGCAGATAACACAGGAACTAACCGAGACCGAACTGGAGGATCTTATATCCGAAGACAGGGCAGAGATAAACGCCCAGCTGCGCGAAGCCCTGGGTGAGGAATGGGGGCAGTATGAAGATATCATAACGCGATACGAGACTCTGGTAAAAGCCAGAGCGATCGAAAGACTCATAGAGGTAAAGCTGAAAATAGCAGCGACCCCCGCCGAACGCGGAAGGGGTAACCGCTTTTTGAGGCGTCTGACGGAGATACCGGGGATCGGGCAGGTATTCAACAATCTGTCAGTTCTCTTTATGGGCGCGCCCCTTGTTTTTCTGGGAGGGATATGGGGCATAGTGGGAAGCACGGCTATATTAGCCTCGCTTACAAAAACAAGGGGTGAATTTTTAACGGGACTTGTGGTCGGGGTAGTGGCTTCGGCGTTCACGGATGTTTCACCGGCGGTAGCCGCCGTAATATCCTCATCGATCCCGCTGGTCATCGACCTCTTGAACACGGGGCGCCTGGGGGAGACCCTGCGCGCGAATGGAGTCCTTCCGCAATATGATCATATCAGCGCGTTAACGCCCGAGGCCGCACGAAAGATGCTTAGCGCGGTCAGTAAAAGCCCCACAATAACGCAGAGATTGGGGAATTTTGCCGTCAGGTCTTTATCGCGGGTTACCGGCTGGGGGCAGAAACTTAAAATTACGAATTTGCTGCAAAGAGCCGAAGACCGCAAGTGGTCCGCAAGATCGGATAAAAAAAGATCGGAAGTGCGGGCGTTGAACGAACTCAGGGAACAAATGAAAGAGAAGGCAGATGCTAAAGGCGAGGTGGCCCTGGAAGAGACCCGTCCCGCTTTGGAAGACGTTGTCGCAAGCGAGGCCGTCGGGGTAGCTTCAACTGGCCATAAATTTTCCAGCAGGGCAGGGATCTCTAAACAGGGAGATCTTTTAACACATAGCAAAATCAACAGGGACCAACGCGGATTATTCCACAGAATACGCAATATATATGGCGAGAACGCGGTAGAAGGACTTCTGAACGCAGAAGGCGAGCTTATCACCGACGAAAAAGGGAATCCCGTATATGATATGGAAAAGTTAGCGGAGTTTCTGGACAGCATATTCGGTGATGACAGGGCCCGGGTCGGGGATGTAGAGCTCGTGTCCAGGGATACCGCGGAAGTGGGTGGCAGGCGCAGCTATATAGTCGTAGCAGATGGGATACAATCCCATTGCGGAAGGATATCGGGACAGGTTTGGATAAACCGCGCTGACCTCGACGCTAAAATGGCAGAGGGGATTTCGAAAGAGGTGGCTCTTGGCGCTCTTGTGGAACACGAACTTAAGGAACGCGGGCAGTTCCTTAAGGAAACGAGAAGTTATTATGAACAGAAAACCGGCAAAAGAGGACGGTCTGACGCTGATATCGTTGGATGGATAGACAAAAAAGGCAATGTCAGCGAGGATATGTTCGCTGAATGGCTTAGTTCCTCCCATGAAGCTGCCAATGCCGCAGAGGAAAGTTATGTAAAAAGCAGGGAAAGGGAAGCCGCGAAAACTGACAGAGGCCGGGTCGAAGAAGCAAGAGCTCCTCCGAGCAGCAGGTTTATGAAGAAATTCCAGGAAGTGTTTCACGAACTTCCCGGGAACATACAGGACACGCTCAGGGGCATGGTCATGTCCATTTCTCAGCAGTTTGCGGATACCACTCCCGGATTTTTCGGTCTTCCCCTGACACGTACAGGGGAAGATATCGTGGAGCATGGACAGACGTTTGCCGCCCTTGCAAGCCCTTCTTCACTGCGACTCGAAGCAGACCCCGCGGATGTAGCTGACCAGATACTTTCGCGTCTCACGGAAATAGAGAACATAGATGAACTTATGCGGGTAGCAGAAGACCAGGATCCCGAGATCACCCGCCAGAATATAAAGGCCACGCTTGAAAACCTGCTTAAATCCCTTAAAAATGAAACACTTCAGAAGTCATTAAACGGAAGGAATGTGAACGTACAGTTTACCCGTAATTCCGAAAGGTTCGTGTTCTTCGAAATCTCCGAAGACGGCCAGGATGTTACGGTGTATTTTGATATAGCTCTTTTTAATCCCGAGAATTTCGATGTTAGCCAGGAAGAGGGAAGGAAAGACCTGGAAGTGTTCATGAACCACGTCATCAGCCATGAGGTATCCGGACATATAGCCAATCCATTGACGGATGACAGGGAAGAAGAACAGATCGCCGTAATGGCCGGGATAAATTCTTTCGTAAAGGAAAGCGACGAAAATCGCGCGAGCCTTCTCGGAACTCTTGATCGACTGGGGTATGGAAGAAGCGAATACTATAAGCTTCTCGCGGCCGCGGACATGGAAGTGAAAAGCGGCCTTATAGGCGGAGATAAGATAGACGCCATCAGAGATAATCCGGAAAGAGCGGTTGATTCTTTCAGGAGTAAATATGAGACATGGCAGAGAAAAATGCGTAAATTTCTGATGGAACTGTCGGTTTATAATGGCCAAAAAGCAGTTCTTGACGAAAAGATAGAAAAACTTAGCACTCAGATAGAAGAGCGAAGAGCCCGCGGACAGAAAGTGGGTAATCTCAAATCAGAACTTGAGGCGCTTAATAGAGAAGAGACGGCTATTTCTGACAAAGTAACGGAGCAGGATGCCGAAGTCAAGGCTGCGAAAACGGATAAACACAGGCAGGCTCAGGCACATGGAGATGGAGAACGACGAAGAATTCGCCGATGAGATCGAACTT
>CAZUYM010000122.1:1705-4128 GCA_964624805.1 uncultured Planctomycetia bacterium | reverse complement strand
ACAAGACTACGACTTTACAGGGTATGAGACTATTTCGGTGGACGTATATCTCCCAAAGAAAGCTCCGATAGACCTGATGTTTGCCAGGTTAATACTTACGGTAAGTGAGGGGTGGCTTTTTACGGAGATGCGGAAAAGAATACCGCTTGTTCCGGGGAAATGGACTACCGTATCGGCGCGGCTGGAATCAGCGGAACCCGAAGGCAGGAGCTCCGATTGGAAAGGCCGGAAGGATAAGAGGCTTTTCCTTCACATAGATAAGATCAAGAAGATAGCTGTAAGGATAGAATACGACTCCGCGCCTCCCACACGCACGGGTCCCCGCTATAAAGGTCCTATCTACATAGATAACCTTGTGATCGAGTAATTCAATTTTATGAAGGGATACGGATGCGGAAGAAGATCTTAATATTCACTCTTGTTGCGTTTATAGCTGTCGGTTTTTTAAAGAACAAGATAATAGAGATATCGGTCGAGCATCTAGGCACCCGGATACTGGGTACTAAGATCGACATAGAGTTCATGATGGTGGAAGTGTTTCGTCCGGTTATCTACATAAAAGGTCTGAAGATCTACAACCCTGAGGGATATCCTGACAAGATCATGTTCGATATCCCTGAGATATACATCGACTATAATTTCGGAGCGGTGATCTCCAGGAAAATAGAACTGAAAGAATTTAAACTGTACCTCAAAGAACTCAACATTATAAAGAACGCCGCCGGGAAAGTGAACCTGGACGCTCTTTACCCCCTTAACAACAAGGAAGAGGGAAAACAGCTGTCTAAGGACAGTCAGATACCCCGGATGACGATAGACGTATTGTATCTGAAGGCCGATAAGGTCGTTTACACGGATTATACTGCTGCGCCAGATCCGAAAGTAATGAGATTTAACATAGATCTTGATGAGAAGTATGAGAATATCGAAGATCCGTATACCCTGGTACGGCTTATCATATCGAGAGTTCTTAAAGGAACAGCTATATCCAATATAGTTAGAATGCCTATGGTAGGCGTGGGGAAAGTGCTGAAAAGCGCCTCTACAGTAGAAAAGGTAGCAGAAAAAGCGGTGGGTGAGGCAGGGCACCTGTTGGGGGGTACCCGACGCGCTTTGACCGATACATTTCAGGGGATATTATCTTCAAGTTCTTCTTCGACCAGTACTTCAGGGCAAGAAGAGTAGTATTTGAAAAAGTTATCGACAAAGGGCCGTTATTGAGGTAAACTCAAGGCTCTGCGGGGAAATCCCGCGTTTTGTGAGATGGAGGAACAAATGGAAGAACACAAAATACTCATTATAGATGATAATAAGGATTTCGCTGACGTTTTCTGCGATATATTGAGAGCTAATAACCTCAAGGCAGAAAGTTGTTACTCAGGCGACCAGGCCATAGAAATGGCAAAAGCGAATGTGTTTGACATAATGTTCCTGGATATACGGATGCCTGAAAAGGACGGCATTGAGACTCTCAAGGAGATCAAGAAGCTCCGTCCGGATACGACGGTTATAATGATGACGGGGTATTCCGTGGATGAGATGGTCCATAGGGCTATCGAAGAGAAAGCTTCAGAGATCATCTATAAACCTTTCGAGATCGATAAAGTCCTCGGTTTGATAAACAGTACGGCATAAAACGGCTGTTAAGAACTGTATCATCCTGGCTTTGCAAGACCAACTATTCAAATGTTTTCTACTAAAGGTGCATTTCTGTACTATTCATTCCAGTTTGACTTTCGTAAAATACTGATCCTGTTTATTCTCTCGCTGATATTAGTGAGGCCGTTGACCAGTGGCGCCGCGGTCGAAGAGGACACTTTTTTTTCCTTTGAAAGATTTTTCCTGAATGAGGAGATGCCCAGAAGGGCAAAGGGCGACGGCAGGATACAGAACGACCTTAAAAATTTTTATGAGGCGTTCAATGATGGACTTTACGCGATGTCCGCGGGCCGGTTCAAGGAAGCGGAAAAGGATTTTCTTAAAGCGCGGGGAATATGGCCGGAATACTTCGGTACGGATTTTCTTCTGGCGATGGACCTCGAACAGTCCGGTGATGTCGATCTTGCCGCGCGGTATTACAAGAGCTATTTGAACAAGCTGAGGGAACTGTATTCGGGAAACTACCGTATTTCGGGGCCCCTGATGCGCAGCCTTACTCCGGCCGGGGTAGAGAACTACAACATGGCCTACGGGCTTGTGAAGGAGAGGCTCGCGTATCATGACATCGATATTGACAACGTGAGACCCGTAATTACCGTGCCGGGATTTATCCTGCCGCTTTCAATCGGCATTCTACTGATGATCCTGTACCTATCAGCGAAATACATGATCATACCGTATTTTAAATTCCAGTATCGATTGAATAACCCGCCGGAAGGGTTTTGGGTATGCTCACATTGCGGAGCGGACAACCCAAATCCCGC
>CAZUYM010000122.1:0-1605 GCA_964624805.1 uncultured Planctomycetia bacterium | reverse complement strand
GGATATCAGGGACAGAATAAAGTAAAAAGGAAAAAGTAAAAAGTAAAAAATATGGGAAGTTTTTGTATCTCAACCTTAATCTCAATCTTAATCTTAATCGGGGGATAACTAGCACAATTATGAACAAAGACAGACTATTCAGATATTATTTCGGTTGCGATCCCGCGGAGATAAAAGGGACGCTTATACTTACGCCCGTGATACCTCTAAAAAAGTTCGCGGATAACAGCGAAGTGAAAAAGTCTTTTAAAGGGCAATTGTATTCGGGCATTGTGATATCAGGGAAAGATGAGGAGTTTACGGTAATACATTGCGGTATAGGGGATCGTCTTCTTGGGGACGCGGTCCTTCTCCTGGAGAGGACATCTTCCCGGGAGATAATTTTCACAGGAACCTGCGGGGGGTTCCGCTCCTGCGGGATAGGGGATATCATCCTGTCGGAGAAAGCTTTTAATGGTGAAGGATTTACACGTTATCATTCAGGCAAGGATATTCAGGAGATATTATCATCGGGGGAAGATATACCCGCGCATCCGGAATATATGTCTGAGTTAAAAGATGTCCTTGTTCCCGGGGTAGCCGGAGGAAGGAATGTCATAGAAGGGAATATTTTTACGGTAGGCTCTCTTCTTGCTGAGACGCCGGAGCTTTTGAAGGCAATAGAGGAAAAGGGCTACGCGGGTATAGAGATGGAACTGTCGGCGGTATATTCTGCCGCGAGAGTTATCGGAGCTAAAGCCGTGGGGCTGCTTACTGTAAGCGACACCCCCAAAAGTAAGCCCCTGGGGGAAGCGTTGACAGGATCCGAGAAGGATGCAAAAATAAGCGGTATAAACTGTATGATAGAGTCGGCAAAAAGATTTGCTTCTAATAAGATCCCAAAATCATGAAAGGGGACCGGAGATGAGCAGTAAAGCATTGATGATACTGGCGGAAGGTTTTGAAGAGGTGGAAGCGGTCACACCTGTGGATGTGTTACGGAGAGCCGGAGTGACGGTAACCGTCGCCGGAGTGGGTGGAACGAATATCGCCGGAGCGCATGGGATATCTATGAGCGCGGATATAGCGCTTGAAGAATATACAGATCTGCCTGACGTGGTGATCCTGCCGGGAGGGCTGCCCGGAGCCGAGAACCTTGCCAGCTCTACGAAAGTAAAAGATATTCTTGCAAAAATGAACTCAGAAGGCAGGCTCATAGCTGCCATCTGTGCTTCGCCCGCGCTGGTACTTGCCCCGGCGGGTATACTTGACGGCAAAAAAGCGGCATGTTATCCGGGTATGGAGAAAACTTTTTCTACCGGAATAAAATTTGTCACAGAAAAGGTCGTCCAGGACGGCAATATCATAACCAGCCAGGGTCCCGCTACCGCGTTCGCGTTCGGCGTCAAAATAGCCGAGAACCTTGTCGGCAAAGACAAAGCCGACATGATCGCCAAACAGATGTTGTATGAGGAGTAGGAGATATTACGTCATTGCGAGCGAATGAAATGAGCGAAGCAATCTCAGTAATAATAGATTGCCGCGTCGGCGCTCCGCTCCTCCTCGCAATGACGATTATGATGTTTCATCAAACTAACCTGGCAGAATCTAACCAGGCGTCGTTGC
>CAZUYM010000121.1:0-4148 GCA_964624805.1 uncultured Planctomycetia bacterium | reverse complement strand
CTACTTGGTAAATATGAAAAAAGTATTTTACACAGTATTAATGGGACTTGTTATCGCTTGTTTTTCGGTTCTGACGAACGCTCAGGGCATGAAAGCCGAGCTTTCCTTCGATAATGAGACCTATTATCTGAAGTATTCGGAGATATCCCCGATGTCTGATGGGTACAGGAACGAGTACCTCAGGGAAGATGAGACGCCGGACTCCTGGGAACAAATGATAGCTGTATATCATTTTCCGAATCTCGTCTCACCTCTCGAAGCTGCTAAAGATCTGGCAATTGCCCTTAAGCAGGCTAATCCGGACACAAAGTTCCAGCTCCTCGAGAATACAAAGACGGGCGAGACTATTCTCGATTTTTTTGTAATATCTAAGGAAGAACCCGTTAAGCATGAATACAATATCTTCCGGTATTCTAAAAAAGAAGGGTTGAATGGCCTGGTCGCTTACCAGTTCTCTTGCAGAACGTACGGCCCGGAATCACTTACCACTTTCAAAAAAGCATTTAAGAAAAACCGCCCGAAATGGGTCAATCTTATCGCGAAAGCTAAAATACCCACGGTCATAGAAAAACCGATCAAATAACTGTTTTACTAAAAAAGGTAGGTTGATATGAAAACAGGAACATCTGTTGCAATAGCAGTATTCCTTACGGCAATTTTCATATTCTCACCATGTGTGAATGCGGAAGAGTCGGAAAGATCTTTTGGTTTCGTCCAGAACCTGGGCAGCGGGACGGTATACGTGGCCGCCCTAAGAACCGACGGGTCGACCGTCGTGATAGAAGTGGGCGGACATTGCGCTGCCATACTGCCGGCAAACACCACCCGGGTCAGCGCGTTGCCGACATCCTTTACGACGGGACAACAGAGCGTAACGGTCGCTGTTCTATATCAACACGAAGAAGCGGGTCAACAACCGATAGGGCCGCTAAACGGGCCCGGAGAAAAAGTAGATCTGCCGCGTCCTTCGGACGCAATACCCTCGGATTTCGTTTTGCACGGAGGGGATGAAGGACGCGTAGTCATACCACGAGAAGCATACCTTCCGGGACAAAGCCCGCAGGAGATACGTGAAAGGGATGAGAGGCAGACTCAGTCAGAACTTGACGCTCAGAGAGCCATAGACGAGTGTGGCGACCCCTTCCTCAGAAGTCTCAATGAAGATTATATGAGGTATCAGGACAGGTTGAACCGGATAGACCCCGATGGTGAAGAAGCCCGGGCGATACGTGATGCCTTGCCGCAGCTGGAAGAGATAATAAATGACCGCATTGAGCTGGAACGCCAAAAATACGGTGAAGACTGGCTTGAGAGATATCGCGATCCGGCAACAGGGGAGCTCCCGGGCGGATTGTTGAGTTATGAACGCATTCTAAATGAGCCAGCTGAACCCCGGATCCCGGGGGTCATTTCGGGGCGGGTATACACCAGAGGCACCACCGAAGGCGATAACTGGGGAGTACAGAGAATATTCACGGTGGGGCCGGCAATGACTTTGGGGCCGATAATGGAATGGCCTTTGAAGATACGTAAAGCAGGGGCAGATTTTAACGTCCTCTGGAATGTTATATATTGCGAGCTTGACGATGCCTCTCTTTTTGATAAGTTCAAGAGACTGGTGCATACACGCGCAGCTGTCAACGAACGTCTCCTGAAAGATGACAGAAAGATCACGAAACAGGAATTTAATGATTGTCAGGAGCTCCTGCGGATGAAAAACAAGGTATTGTCTTCGGCGAAGTGGAAGGAAGGAGCTCTTCCCGGATGGAGAACTGCCACTGACGCTGAAGGGAAATTTACTTTCAACCTTGATAAATTCCCGGGAAAGGGCAACATCATATTCCTTATACTTAATGTAGCGGCATTCCCGCTGGAGGGACAGCCTACTCCTTTTTTCACCGAGAACCAGACGCCGGCGATAGGCACGGCAGAATTCCCACTTATACTGCCCAGAGCACGATTTATTCCCGAAAGCGAAATACCACTGGGTCTTCTGAGAGCATATCCGGAAGGAACAGATCCCACCGAACTCGAAAGAAGACTGGATGAAAAGAAAGAACAGCTGGTCCGGTCGGAAGAGGACCTGGCAAAGTTTCAAAAAGAAGATATAAGGCCTGCCACGCTTGAGGAAAAATGGCAGGACCGGGCACTAAAAGATCAGCGGGCTTTTCAGTCCGAATATACTAAACAGCACGGTGATTCTTCGGATTGGACCCCGGAGATCCGGTCGAGATTTGAAAAGGCCCTCGCAGCAGTGCCTGACAGATCAAAAGCCACCTGGGAACAGGAAGCGGCAGCCTATGCCCGAAAGAGAGAAGAGACTATCGGAGCTGCACAAAAAAAGGTGGATCTCTTAAGGATAGCTATCAGCGACCTTGGGAAAAGCATAGCGGAGAGGAACAGAAAACTCGAATTGTGGAACGATAGGGTCACCGGAGCCATCGGAGATGTCAGCGTAATACTCCCGGAGCAGGACGATGGCACTCTTATGCATACATTCGAAAAAGGCGGAGATGTCGCGGGCGACAGCATCACGCCGCCATTAAGACCGGGGTACATCACATATACATATCTTATAAAACAGGTGATAGACAACACTGTCCGGACACACCCAATAACCGGGAAATTTTCAGTTACCGGCGAACCTTCGGCATATTATTCAGAGGCTCCCGGAAGCCCCAGGCCTCCTTTTGTCTTTGATTTCGGGGAGAGCATAAAAAAACACCTCGTTGTAAATGATTTTGTTAATACCTTTCGGGGGTCAAATGATAAAGGTGTGGGCATGGTAGTAAGCATGTTTTCGGGGCTTACCACGCCCGCTATGCTCAATGGAAGACTCGAACAGCTTTTTGTCCCGCTGCCCAGAACAGTAGAGGTGGAAGGACACCGCATAAAAAACAGCAAAAAATTCCACACTGATGTAGACGCGCAAATGAAGATGTACAGAGACGCTACAGACAGAGCCAGCCGGGATGTCGCCAAGATCATGCAGCAGAGGAAAAACGGAAAGATCACTACTGAGCAGGTTAACAGCGAATATATGCAAATATACCTGGCATGGACCCGGGAAATACAGGACATTATGGCTAAAATAGCTGAGATCACAAAAACTAACCCTGCATTTAAATAAGAACGGACAGAAAATATGAAAATTAATATTGGATACTTCACATCAACAGGAAACACATTATGGCTCGCTCTGAAAGCTAAAGAAATTATGGAGAAAGAGGGCCACCAGGTGAATTTATACGAGATAATCAAGGACCAGTCTGAGTTTGACCTTAACAATTGCGACATGATAGGGTTTTTATACCCGGTCTGGGGCTCCAATCCACCCGACCCTATGGTAGAATATCTCGAAAAAATGTCTGAAGGTAACGGAAAAAAACTTTTCTTCGTAGGAAATTGCTGCTCTTTTACCGGGGACACAGGTCTCAGATGGAAAAACATCCTTGAAAAAAAAGGATATGATGTATTCTATCTGGATCATATAATTATGCCTACAAATATCAACATCCCGTGGCTTCCCGAAAACGTCATAAAAAAGGTTCCTGTAGGAGAAGAGTTGAAAAAGATACTTTCCGAGGCGGAAATAAAACTTAGGGAAGTATGTTCTTCCATCCTCAAGGAAGAGAAGAAAGTCGAAGGAGGGGGGCCGATCTCCAGATTGGGCGGGTTCATGCAGAGAAAATTCTACTGGACCGCCGACTGGTATAAATCCCGATTCCTTGTGAATAAAAAACGCTGCGTTAAATGCGGTTTGTGTTACAGGGTATGTCCTACGGGAAACATCAAAAGGAGCAAAGACGGTGAGATAAGTTTCGGCAAAGAATGCATTTTATGCGTTAAGTGTTTTAATCTATGCCCGGTTGACGCGGTATTGATCTGTGAGCGAAGCCGTGACGATGAGGGTTACCGACGGTATAAGGGCCCTGACCGGGACATACGACCGGTTGAGTACCGTAAATAGGGCACTCTGGCCGTAGAGGCTGCACCGCAGCATTTGTTGAAATCCAAATGACAAAATCCAAATGACAAATGAAATCCCAAATGCAAATAACAAAGTAAACGAATTTGACCGCGACGAAGTTAGGTCACTATCTGTAGGATAAGGCGCACAAGAAGTAGCTTTTTGGTTTAATGATTTG
>CAZUYM010000120.1:0-4278 GCA_964624805.1 uncultured Planctomycetia bacterium | reverse complement strand
GGTAAATAAACCCGAAGAGACGGTCAAGGATCCCGCTTCATGGCTGAACGCCCGTGATAAGGGCAGTCTACTGCACGAAGTATTCGAAAATTTCACAAAAGATATACGAGACAGCCGGGTTTCGGTATCTATCTCGGAGCAGAGAAATATCATCAAGGAAATACTGAAAACAGTGACAGCAAAATACAGAGAAAAGGTACCGCCTCCAAGCGATGTGGTATTCGAGAGCGAGAGTCTGCAGCTTGAGAGAGACATAGAGATATTCCTCACTCTGAACGAACAGCTCAAGACCGGGGCGGTGCATGAAGAGCTTGCGTTCGGAACGGGAAAAGAAAAACCGGTAAAGATACCTCTTGGAAACGGGAAAAGCATATTTATGAGGGGCTTTATCGACCGTGTCGACAAAGCTGGCGACCATGCATATCATGTATGGGATTATAAGACAGGCGGCGCGTATAAGTATGAACAGCGCCAGTACGTACGCGGGGGAGAACAGCTGCAGCATGCCGTTTACGCGGTTGCCGCCGAAGCCATGCTTAAAAGGAACGGTGAGGATCCTTCTCCGAAAGTCACCTGTTCAGGATATCTTCTTCCTTCGGAAAAAGGCGCAGGGGACGGTAAAGGCGGCATATTCAGCCGCGACCCTTCCAAAAAAGAAGTATGGCAGGGCGCGCTTAATACTCTTCTGGAGATAATATCATCCGGCGGATTCCTGATGCCGCAAAAAGCCGACTGTTCTTTCTGTGATTATTCGATGATCTGTGGCGATAAAAAGACCCGGGAAAGGTCAAAGAAAAAAGAGGAAAGCGATAGCGAATGTATAAAGTTATGGGGGGAACTTAAGAACTATGACTAAAATCACCCCTCCAGACCAGAAAAATCGTGACAAAATAGCCAAAAAGCTGAAGAAAAGCTTTTTTGTGGAGGCCGGTGCAGGTTCGGGGAAAACGCGCAGCCTTATTGACAGGATGGTAGGCCTTATCCGCGAAGGAGAGGCAAAAGTCGATAATATCGCGGCTGTCACTTTTACGCGCAAGGCAGCCGCCGAACTCCGCGAGAGGTTCCAGATCCGTCTGGAAAATACTTTTTCAGGCACGGATGCTTCTTCTGAAGAAAAGGAAAGAGTTGGCCTGGCACTCTCACACATTGACAGGGCATTTATCGGGACCATTCACGCTTTCTGCGCTAAACTGCTGAGAGAAAGGTCCGTGGAGGCGAGGATCGATCCGGGATTTCAGGAGATAGAGCAGGACGAGAACACCCTTTATGCTCTACGGATCTGGAATGAATACCTGGAAACCGAAGGCCTGAACGGGAACAAAATGATACCCTGGATGCGGGATAATGGCGTTAACCCGCAGGACCTGCAGCACACTTTTCTAAAGAGGACCGGGTATACTGACGTTGAGATGGTGCTTGACGACGTTTCAAAACCCGATTTTACGGAATACAAAAAGGCCATAAAAAAGTTTCTTTCCGATCTCAAGAAACACATGCCAGATAAAGAACCCGAAAAGGGATGGGACGACCTTCAGTCCATCGTGGTCAGAGCCCTGCGCCTGATATCCATGGGATATTTCAAGGAGGACAGACAGTTTGTACATCTTCTCGGATTGCTGTCAAAAAAAGGTTCAGTGGCAAAATACAAGTGGGAGGGTAGCACCGACAGAAACCCTAAAGACTTCGAGGAAGAATTCTCTGATTTTCAGGAAACGGTAGTCGCTGACGCGCTGAGAAAGTGGGGCGAATATCTCCATAAGCCTCTTATGCTATTCATAGAGGGCGGCGTAAAAGAGTATAAAAGATGGCGGGAAGAACGCGCTCTTCTCAATTTTCAGGACCTTTTGACCTTTTCAGCGGCCCTCCTGAGAAACAGCCGTGAAGCCAGAAAATATTTCAAAGCCAATATCACGCATCTGTTGGTAGATGAGTTCCAGGATACCGACCCGATACAGGCTGAGATCATACTGCTTCTTACAGGTAAAAGCGATACGGAAGACGACTGGCGCAAAGTCACACCCAGGGAAGGGGCTCTTTTCGTGGTCGGGGACCCGAAGCAGAGCATTTACCGGTTCAGAAGAGCAGACATCGATATATATAACCTTGTGAAAGATATATTCAAAAAGAACGGCGATGAGATCCTGGAACTTACAGCGAATTTCAGGTCCCTGCACCCTGTGGGGGATATCACCGACTTCGCTTTTCGGGAGATCTTTCCTCCTGAAGACAGCAAACATCAGGCAAAATTCGCGCCGCTTAACACGGTAAGAGATGTGGATGAAACGTTCGCTAACGGCATTTTTAAGAACCTGATATACAAGATCAAACGCAATAATAAGACGCTTATAGCCGAGCAGGATGCTCAGGACATAGCGCAATGGATAAAAGCGGCCATCGGCGGGGCCATTAAACTGCAGCGTTCCCCCGACGAACTCCTGGAAGGACGTAAACCAACGCCTGAACCCGGAGACTTTATGATAATAACAAAAGCAAAGAAACGCCTGCCGTTTTACGCGGCGGCGCTTGAAAGGCTGGGTATACCGTATGAGATCTCCGGCGGGGAAAGTTTTGGCCAGTCCGAAGAACTTAAAGAGATACACAAACTTCTAAAATGTGTGAGCGAACCCGGTGATCCGGTAATTCTTATAGCGGCTTTGCGAGGGCCTTTTTTCGGAGTAAGCGACAACGAACTGTACGAATTCAAACTGCGCGGCGGAAAATTCTCCTACATGGAGGATTGCCCTGATGAATGCAAAACTATCGCGAACGCGTACCGTCTTCTTCGTAAAATGCGCGATATATCCAAGGCCGACTCCGCGTCGACTGCAGTGGAAAAGATCGTCGAGATGGTCGGGGTAGTCCCCCTGGCAGCTTCAAAAGAAATGGGATCCACAAAAGCGGGGAATATACTAAAAGCCATGGAACTCCTGCGTGAGCCGCAGCCCGGACAAACAGGAAGTTTCTCGGATCTTGCCGATACACTGGGAACTTTTCTTGAGACAAAAGGCAAAGAGGAGATGAGCCTGTTCCCCGGCGCGACTAACGCTGTCCGAATAATGAATCTTCACAAAGCAAAAGGACTCGAGTCTCCCGTTATTTTCCTTGCAGACCCTCTTGGAGAGCCGAAAGAACACGAGCCGGTAATTCATATCCGCCGCACAGGGAAATCCTCCAGAGGCTATTTTGCCATAGCCCGGCCTGTAAGTACTCATTCCCCCGGAATGGCAACGTTCGCCATGCCCCTGAACTGGTCAGAGGAGGCGGCCGAGGAACAAAAATATGAAAAAGCCGAAAGGAAACGTCATGAATATGTGGCACTTACCAGGGCAAAGAACATACTTTGCATAAGTGAGTATTTTCCCGATGGCCCGAGAGTAGCGCAGGCCTGGGACTGTGTTAAAAGTCTTACCGTAGGGGCGGAAAAGATCACCTCTCAGCCGGTCCCCGCGGCAGAGAAAACGCCCTTCACCGTTATCGAAAAAGACTGGGAAAAAGAGAGACTTAAGATAGCCGCTATGCTCGACGGGATCAAGGAAAGCTCCTACTCGGTTACAAGCGTTACCCGGCAGGCAAAAGGTGAAGCTGTCTTTGACGCGGGCGCGGGAGGGAGCGGAAGAGGTTGGGGGAATGTGGTCCATAAGGCACTGGAAGCCTGCGGGCGGGGAAAACGCGACAAACTGGAGCTCTTAGCCGCCAACTGGATGGAAGAGGAAGAGTTACAGGAAAAGGATACGACCAGACTCCTGTCTCTTGTGGACAATATAATGAAAAGCGAACTCTGGAAGCGTCTCCTTGCTTCTAGTGAAAAATACTTTGAAATGCCGTTCTCTATCGCGGAAGGTGACACCATTCTCGCCGGGGCGATAGACCTTGTTTTTAAAGAGGACGGGGAATGGGTCCTCGTAGATTACAAGACCGACAATTTTGAAAAAGATCCCGAAAGAAAAAGAGCCTACGATAAACAGCTCGCTATATATGCCGCCCACTGGGAATCAATAACAGGCGAACCGGTCAAGGATAAGGTTCTCTGCCGCGTTGTTTGAATCGCGACACCATGGCCCCTCCGAAAGGTTAAGATTGAGATTAAGGTTTAGCGTTTAGAACTTGCCCGCTACTGGTACCGAGTATCGAGTACCGGGTATAGGCTCGGTGCCCGGTACCCAGGACCCGGTACTATACCCGATTTCCTGATCCCCTAATCTCCTGGATCAATTCCTAATACTCTACTTCCTGTTGACTTTTTCTACGACTTATATAAGAATAGATTATTATGTATAA
>CAZUYM010000119.1:0-4338 GCA_964624805.1 uncultured Planctomycetia bacterium | reverse complement strand
TGACGGACGTATCGGACTATACGGGGTTTCCGGAGATGCTGGGCGGACGGGTGAAAACTTTGCATCCTAAAATACATGCCGGACTCCTGGCATTACGGGGCAACAAGGAACATATGGATTGTCTCGACAAGAACGGTATACACCCAATAGACATGGTGGTGGTAAATCTTTATCCTTTCGAAGAGACTATAGCTCGTCCCGGCGTGACTTTTGACGAAGCCATAGAGAACATAGATATCGGCGGTCCGACGATGCTGCGCAGTGCCGCGAAGAATTTCCGTTCTGTGGCTGTCGTGAGTTCGAGGGATCAGTACAGCGCGGTAATGAAAGAGCTTGAGGAGTCAGGCGGCGAGCTTTCCGAAACAACCCTGAAAGGCCTGGCAGCGGCTGTTTTTGCCAGGACGTCCGGGTATGACGGGCATATAGCTAAGTATCTCGCGGGCGGCTCGCAGGATAAAAAACAGGAAGAGGGGCTTCCCGAGACGGTCACGATCACTCTCAAAAAGGACAAGCAGCTCAGGTACGGAGAAAACCCTCATCAGCGCGGCGCGTTTTACAGGGATGACGGATGTCCGGGCGAAGGCGTGGCGGACCTTGAGCAGTTACAGGGAAAAGAGCTGTCATTCAACAATATCCTCGACCTTGCTTCGGCGCTGGAAATGGTGCGCGAATTCGACAGGCCGGCTGTAGCTATAGTCAAACATAACAATCCATGCGGCGCGGCAATGGCGGATACTCTTGCAAAAGCTTATGTCAACGCGCTTGACTGCGACCGGATGAGCGCTTTCGGCAGTATAATGGGGTTCAACGGGCCCGTTGATAAGGATCTGGCAGAACTTATATTGCGAGAAGTCGATTTCGTGGAGTGCATAATAGCTCCGGAATACGGTGACGGAGCACTGGACGTTTTCGGCGCGAAAAAGAATCTTAGAATACTCAAACTGCCGTTCGCTGCCGAGACTTCAGCGAAAGGTGTAGATATAAAAAAAGTACCGGGCGGCGCCCTTATTCAGGACGCTGACAGTAACGAACTTACCACCTTTGACCTGAAAGTAGTTACCGAAAAGAAACCTTCTAAAGAACTCCTGGATTCACTTATGTTCGGCTGGAAGATAGTGCGGTTCGTAAAAAGTAACGCTATCGTATTATGTCAGGGCACGAGTACCGTTGGCATAGGCGCCGGACAGATGTCCAGGGTTGATTCGGTCGTGATCGCCGTGCGTAAAGCGGCGGAAAGAGCTAAAGGAGCTGTTCTTGCCAGTGATGCCTTCTTCCCGAAAGCTGACTCAATAGAAGAAGCGCATAAGGCCGGCATATCCGCTATAGTGCAACCCGGCGGTTCCATACGTGACGAAGAGGTAATAGAAGCCTGCAACCGTTTGGGCATACCCATGGTATTCACGGGTGTGCGGCATTTCAGGCATTGATCATCTTTTTTTCTCATGCCACATCAAAACGATACCCTTTAAAATGCGATCCTATAAAGAAACTCTTGATTATCTTGATTCGTTCGTCAATTACGAGACTATCGGTCTTGACGGCATAAAAGACAAGTTCGATCTGGGAAAAGTTCATGATGCCCTGAAAGAGCTGGGCGATCCGCACAAAAATTATAAATGTGTACATGTTGCCGGTACAAAAGGCAAAGGGTCTGTATGCGTATTCACTGCGGCTATATTGGAGGGTGCGGGTCATAGCGTGGGCCTTTTCACCTCACCGCATCTGGTGGACCCGAAAGAACGTATTCGCATTAACGCCGAAGAGATCACCGAAGAGGAACTTACCAGCGCCGCGACTATCCTGCGAGAAACTCTTGAGAACAGGAAAGAACGATTTACCTTCTTTGAAGTATACACAATGATCGCGATGCTTCATTTCAGCATCAAGAAGGTGGATTTCGCGGTTTTTGAGGTCGGTTTGGGAGGACGTCTGGATTCTACCAACGTGATAGACGCGAAAGTGTGCGGTATCACTCCTATCAGTTACGATCATATGAACGTACTCGGCAACAGTCTGGAAGAGATAGCTCTGGAGAAGGCCGGTATTATAAAGAGGGGCGCTCATTGCGTAAGCGCTCCTCAGACAGAGAGCGTTATGGAGGTTATTCGTAAAAAGTGCGCGGATCAGGACGCTTCATTGTCTGTTGTTGGTGAAGACATCTTATATAAGGTAATATCCATGGATACCTCCGGAAGCTGGGTCAATATACAGACGCCGGCGGGCACTTACGAGAATTGCCGTACGGTGATGCCGGGAGATTTTCAGGGAATGAATTGTGCCGTTGCCATAGGCCTGGCTGAAAAAGCGCTTGGCGGCAAAGAGCTCGACCGGGATAAAATGTTGGATAGTTTATCGCGCGCTTTTTTGCCTGGAAGACTGGAAGTCCTTGCTACCCAACCCTTTATAGTTATAGACGGAGCTCAGAACGGAGAGAGTTCCAGGCGTCTTAAATATTCTGTTGAACAAATCTTCAAATATGATAAATTAATACTTCTCTTTGGCATCTCGAAAGACAAGGATATCAGGAGTACCTGCCGCGAACTGGCACAGGCGGCGGATGAGATAATACTTACTCGAGCTACAGTGGACCGAGCCGCGGATCCGCATCTGGTCAGAGGATTTTTTAAAGGTAAGTCCTGTAAAGTGACCCGGGACGTGAAAGAAGCTCTGGGCATTGCGCTTCATATGGCGGGGAAAAGAGATATGATACTGGCCACCGGATCCTTTTTCGTTGCGGGCGAGGTCAGGGAGCTGGTATTGGGAGCTAATAGAAGGAAAAAGTAAAAAGGAAAAAGGAAAAAATATAGGTAGGGGTTGTATCTTAACCTCAATCTTAATCTTAACCTTAATCTCAACCTTAATCTTAATCTCAACCTGCAATTTGACTTTTACTATGAGCACACACGACACTATAGCAGCGATATCAACACCTCTCGGAAAAGGCGGGATAGGGGTGGTGAGAATAAGCGGTAAAAAAGCTTTTTCCGTAGCGGAAGAGCTGTTCGTGCCGCATGCGGAGAAGAAGCTCTCGGATTCTGACAGCCATACCGCGCATCACGGATATATTGCCGTACCCGGCACCGGCGAAATGGTCGACGAGGTGCTGGTAACGGTAATGCGCGCGCCTAAGACATATACCGCCGAAGATGTAGTAGAAATAAGCTGTCATGGCGGTATTGTCCCGATGAAGAACATCCTCGAGCTGTGCCTGTCCGGCGGAGCCAGGCTGGCGGAACCGGGAGAGTTCACAAAACGCGCGTTCCTTAACGGGCGGATGGATCTCGCCCAGGCTGAGGCGGTACTTGACATAATATGTTCACAGACCGACGCCTCGAGGAAGATAGCGGTCGAGCAGCTTAAAGGAGCCTTGTCCAAGGAGGTACGTTCATTGCGTTCCGAGGTGCTGGATGTACTTTCGCTGATAGAGGCAAGCATAGATTTTTCACAGGAAGACATAGATCTGCCGGGAGCAAAAAGGATATCTTCAAGTATCGCCTCAACATTAAGCAGGATAACCGAGATACTGAAGACCTCGGATAAAGGCATAAGGATACGCGAAGGCGCCAGTGTGGTCATATGCGGGCGTCCCAATGTCGGGAAATCCAGCCTGATGAACGCTTTACTGAGGCATGACAGGGTAATAGTCACACCAGTGGCCGGCACCACAAGGGACGTTATAGAGGAATCTATAATACTGAGCGGCGTCAAGGTCAAGGTCTCTGACACCGCTGGTATAATAGATACTCACGATAGAGTGGAGCTGGAAGGTATAAGAAGATCGAGAGAAAAACTTGATACCGCCGATATCGTTATTTTCGTCCTGGACCTGAGCCGCGACCTGACAGAAAGGGACGAAGAGGTCTTTCGGACGCTGGAAGGCAAAAAGGTAGTAATAGCCGCGAATAAGGCGGATCTCGAGCAGGCATTCGAGATCTCTTATGCGTCCAGCAAATTTGACGGACGTGAAATACTTAAGATATCAGCGCTCAAGAAAGAAGGGCTTGAAACGATAGAGGATGCCGTAGCAAAAGAACTTTTTGACGGCGATCCGGCCGAACCCGAAGGGGTAATGGTCACCAATATGAGACATAAAGATAATCTTGTTAAAGCGGCAGGATGTCTTGAGCGTGCCGCGGAGATTACCGGAGAAGGATACAATCCGGAACTTCTCGCAAGCGATCTGAAAGAAGCAGTCGACAGCCTGGGGTCGATCACAGGCGAAACAGTCGAAGACGATATACTGGACAAAATATTTTCACAATTTTGTATAGGAAAGTGACGTAAGGCCATAACTTGCGGAGTAAAACGACGCAAGTTATAAAGCCGAACGTCATCCCG
>CAZUYM010000118.1:0-4352 GCA_964624805.1 uncultured Planctomycetia bacterium | reverse complement strand
CACATACTTTATGTGTCAGTTATGCAAAAAACTATGTATCAGAATAATTTAGGATTATTAGGGGATGGCCGGGGCATGTACCTCAAGCGGGAAGATAATTATGAGTAGGTACTATTAATTGATGTGACTAGCAGGCCTATAACTCCGTACTCTCGATACAAGCAATAAGGAACGTTCGGTTTTCTCGGTGGAGATGGCAGAAAGAATATACATATTTACCCTGTATCTTGTCACGTGTCAAGGGCTGACCCCATTGACTTTGTAGGCGCGGGCTGAACTAATTTACAATCTCTTTCCGCCCGCCATTAACATAATCTTCGACGCGGGGTTTGCCCCCCGGTGGGTTATAGGTCCACCGGCCGTGTGGAAATCCGTTTCTATAGGATCCTTTACCTACAACGCGCCCTTTACTTCCTCCATCTAATCCGTTTCCTTCATATATCACAACAGGACCTTCATAAAGCCCGTTCTTGAACTTGCCAAACTCCCATCCAAGAGAGCATTTTTTTATAAATGTCTCTGGGATTCCATGGGTATGTTCATGGGTGCCATATTTTACAGCCTGGATAAATGTTCCATTTTCGTCAAAAAACCTTGCTTTATATATCTTTTGGCAGATGTACCATATATCAAGATCATTAGGATTAATTGTCGTCAGGTCTACAGACGAATGTTTCATGCCTTTTATATAATCACCATTGTAGGCATCCATGCTGTAATTGTTGTCTATAAAATACTGCATCATCTCAGTAAACGGTATCTCCAGCGTTGACTTTGCTGCAATTCTGTAGTCATATACTGCGCGCACCACCCCGCTTTTATAACGATCTTCTCCCTGGGCAAAGCTGCCATCGTCAATCCGTATGATCCTTTTATTCTGCGAGTCTACCCCCTTAGCCTCTTTCTCTTTGCGCTGCTCCTCTTCTACCTTCTTACGCATTTTATTTTTTACTTTATCTTTGAGTTTTTTCTCATCAATTTCTTTCTGCTTGTCATTCGCGGTTTTTGCTTTTGCAGCACGGTCATTTTCTTTTTCCTCACCGATCATTGTCTGTATCTCTTCCTCCACCATCAGCACAAGCTCTTCCCTGGAGATTTTATCCTTCTCCTCTTCATCCATCATGTTTCCCATGGCCTGCGCTACCTGTTCGGCGAGAAGACTGGTATTGTCCCGCTCCCATTCCGCCCCCTCATAAGTATAGCCGCCGTTATCGGAATATTTCCAGACTATAGCGCTGTAATAGACACCTTCAAGATCTATCCACTCCACCCTGAAAGACCTGGATAAAGCTTCTGTTATCACTATGCTGTCTTTCTTCGCCTTTTTAACAGATTCGGAAATAAGTCCCTGATGGGAGAAATCCGGCTTTGCCTTACCATGTACGCTTGCATGCAGGACCTTTGGTTCGTCTCCAAGAACGGCATAAGCGATACCCTGTCTGGAGTCGTCGTAATAAATAACATATCCCGGATTTAGTTTTGAAGGAGGCTCCGGAGGGCCCGCCTTCAGGCAAGAGTCCCCTTTCCAGTATCCCGCGTTAACAAACTGCCATGTCTTCGCGGCCTCCGTTCCGAAACCAGCTTTTTTATTGATCGGGGTTTCCCAGTCAAAACGTTTTACCACCAGGGTTTTTGAAGCGTCGACCAGCTTTCCCACGTATTTATTACGGCCCCCCGAGGATTGTTCCTCGCCTTCCGCGAGGTATTCCACGTCCCCATAGCCTCCGTATTTATTGACAACCGCCGTCCACTGAAAACCGTCCTTATCCGTCCATTGGATCTTATATCCTCTCGGTGAGATCTTAACGATCTTAATACTGTCTTTAACGACTTTTCCGCTTGATTCACTTATTATGCCGAAATGCGAATAGTCGCCTTTTTCCTTAACAAACGCGCTTGCCATTATTGTCCGCTGGCCGGTGCCTAAAACGGCGTAATGTATACTTTTATCCAGATCGCTGTAGTAGATGAGATATCCGGGGTTGAAGGCGGTGCCTTCTTCCACGGGACCTGTTTGAAGGCATGAAGGTCCATCGAAATACCCGATATTAACGTAATTAAATAGTTCGCCTTTTACAAAACCGGCATTTTTGTTAATGGGTGTTTTCCAGTCATATCTTTCCACCGTCAGATCTTTTCCGCTCAGGTTACCCTTATAGAGGTTCATGTTTCCTGTGGGCGTCTCGAACTTACTGCCTTCCTCGACTTCAACTTCTTCATTTTTTCCGGGGATCCCTTCATCCAGATATTCCTCTTCGACGGTAACGGTATCATGTTCTTCGTCCACGTTCCCCCACTCGTCAGTAACAGTAAGGAGGACGCTATACACCCCGAGTTCGGAATAAAACCGTTTTACTTCAGTTCCTTCCACGTCTTCATAAGAGGCATCTTCTTTCTGAAATGTCCATTTGAAAGTTCTTCTGTCATTGTTGTCGGGGTCATCGGTAATCGCGCGGAACGTAACTTCTACGCCGTGCGGATCCGACCCAACGGAAATTTCAGGATATTCGGGATCGGTTCCCCAGTAAGACCCAAGGTCTTTTAACGCGAGCTCCAATGATATCTCTATTTCAGCTTCCTTGTCTTCATAGGTTGCCTTGACTTTTATCTTATCTCCTTCGACCGGCGTATAAGTTTTGGTTTCCGTCAACAGCACCCTGCCCTTATCGTTCACTTCTATATTTTCACCGACAACGACCTCCCAGGCCACATGCTCGGTAACATCAAGTTCTCTCCCGTCAGAATAATCCGAGACCGCCTTAAGTTGCACGGTATCATTGTCTTTATCCAGACAGTCGTTTCCTTCAACCTCGAGCGTAAGCCCTTCAAGCGTTACCGGATGTATGTCGATCGTTTCTTTTCTTTCCCCGATAACTTTATCTTTTCGTTTTATTTCAAAGGTGACCGAAAGCGTGCCGTCGCTTGTGGGCGTAAGTTTTGCTTTCTCTTCCCCGGCGCCCGAAAGATCTTTATATTCGACACCACTGACCGTCCAGACGTAGATTGTATCCTCTTTTTCTTTCAGATTAAATTTTGCTTCCAATTGAACTTCTTCACCTTCAAAAATGTCTTCGTCTTCGGGCAATATCAATATATCCGTGATAGTCGCCGAATATCTGTCTTTTATCTTTTGTAAAGTCTCCACGTATTTTTCTTTCCAGAGGTCGTGCTGGTTACTCAGGTCCGGCTCCATGAGTTTGCGGTACTCCATGAGATCCTTCATATCCTTTTTGTCTTTTTCGTCGGTCCAGCTGAAAGCTCCCTTTATTTTTTCAAGCTCTCCCGTGACCTCATCTATCATATTTTTATATCTTTCCACAAGTCCGGGATTTGTTTCCGATCCCATTTTAAGGCTGTCCAGGCTGCATACGGGTTTATGATATTCCAGTTTCGTTCCGGCTTTTTCCGATAATATATCGATCTCTTCCACAGCTTTCATATGCGCCTGGTAATCAAGCATAGCCTGGCGGTACATCTCCCCATCCACCTCCACGTCCCCCGACTCGGGGATAAGAAGTTTATTCCCGCAGCCGAGAGCCTCCCGTATCTCTTTCATGCGTTCCTGCCCGATACCCTGCCCCAATGCCTCGGCGGCCATTCTCTCCTCCAGGGACTTGATAAGTTTTGCCAGAAGATCTTCAGACGCCGCAAGCTGCCTTTCATCGTACTGGCTCTTTAATTTATCCCCGTATTTTGTACCTTCCCCCACACCGGGATGGCTCATAAGCTCATTGAGCTGTTTCAGGATGGGGTCGGTCGAGACAGCTTCGTAAAAAATATTTTTTACATGTTCATCATGAAGCACAAATTCTTTAAGGCTCTTATACTCGGTCCCGTTCGCGTCCCTCAAGGTTGTCAGCTTCCACTTCGCGCCTTTGGTCCCCCGTACAGGTTTGAATGACGCGTAAATATAAATATCCTCCGTTAACCCGTCGAGTTCATTGCTCCAGTAATAATCCACACCCGCGTCCTTGATCTGGGTTCCTATAGTAAATATGGCCTCGGGAATAGCCAGCGGCGGGAACATCATGTATGTCAGCTCCATTCCGGCCCTTGTGTAATTTTCCATTATCACGGCTTCAGCCATGCCCCCTCCGGGGACCCTTCTCCTGAACATTTCTGTGGCAATATTTGAAAAGGCCTCTTCCGGAGTTCCCGCGGACGCGTAGGCGTCGTAATAGGCATATGCTTCCTGCCCCAGGTTAAATCCCTTGAATGCCGTGTTGTTCCCGATTTTTCCGAGGAGAGAGTTATTCAATGACTGGTTAATTGAACCGATGCTCACGCTTTGGAGCGTTTTTTTCCCGTTCACGACCTTTATGCTAATATCACTGTTGCGTATTTTCTCTATG
>CAZUYM010000117.1:0-4364 GCA_964624805.1 uncultured Planctomycetia bacterium | reverse complement strand
GACATACACGCTAATAATGACGTGGAGATAAGAGCCATGGGTAGTGGGGTAGTCACTATCGATGGAGTGGTGTCGGCTACGGGAATAGTACAGGAAGGTTCCGCGCACAACGCTTCAGACTCGAGTGATACGGAGGTGTTTATAGCGGGTTCCAATAATGACGGGGCTGTAGTGTACGAGGGCGAACCGAGAGTCACTTTTCCGGTATTCAACCTTGCTAAATACAAGCAGGAAGCCATCGACGCGGGAGATTATTACAGCGGCAACCAGCAGTTTAACGGTGTTACTCTGACTCCCGCGAGTGGAGCGATATACATTGATGGTAGTGTAAAGTTCAAGGGAGATTGCACTTTGAACGGAGGGATAATAGCTGATGATATAGATGTTATGGGAGAACTCACGCAGGTCCATACCGGAGACAGGAATATTATACTGGCCATTGAAAAGGATATACTGGTCAACGAAGGACTTTTTGTCGAAGAGGCCATAGTCTCAGCGGCAAGGGATGTCCGAACCCGCGCGGCGGGGACATGGCTGAATGTGACAGGCTGCATACTTGCCGGCCGTGACATGTCTTTCTGGAACGTCCAGACAGACGTAACATATACGCATAAGCTGACCTATCCCAGTGATCTCCTTGCTTCAGACGGCGACGCGGTCATAATCGAGAGCTGGATGAGGTAGGAACAGTGATCAGTCATCAGTGATCAGTGACCAGAAACTAGTCATCAGTTGTACCCCCTCATTTTTAACCTGGTTAATTTCTGCGAAGTTCCCGGGCACACACCAGGAACTAACCATAAATACTCTTTTTTATTCTGGTTAGTTTCTGCCAGGTTAACCCGTTGTTCCTCATGCAAAAAATTTTGACAGTCTCCATTGAATCTGCTTCTACTATTAGAGACACATTTTTTAATGATTTTCTTGCACTTTATTTTCAAAAAATCGTCATTGCGAGGGTACACCGTACCGGAAACCGTGCAAGCTGAAAAAGCGAGCACAGAAGGTTCCCCGTAATAAAATATAAGTCAATGTAGGGATGCAATCCCCATAAAAGAGATTGCTTCGTCGCTTTGCTCCTAGCAACGACGCCTGGTTAGTTTTGACCGGGTTAAATAGTGAACTGTAAACTGTGAACAGTGATTAGTCATCAGTGATCAGTGACCAGTGATCAGTCGTCAGGGATCAGAACTGACAACTGATTACTGATGACTGGTCACTACCCAAGTAGCGAGCTCAATACGCAATATCCCCTTGACAACAACACCCCCATTTGATACTATTATTAGACGTTTAAGCTCCTATTAATATATATCTCTATTAGGGGGAGTTTGGGGTTGAAAAATATCAGCGACGTAAGTTTTTTATATTGAAGGTGTTACCCGCCTTCGCAGATCGCTACGGCGGGTTCCGCCATTGGAATGTATCGTATCCGTTAAGGGTAGATAATACAGGAGCCACGGGTGAAAGTCCGAGGGGCTCCACAAATACAGGAGTAAAAATGTACGCAATTATAGAACTGCAAGGCGCCCAGGTGCGCATAGAAGAGAAAATGAGATTTATTGTTAATCGCATGGAAGAGCAGGAAGACAAGGCAGTAAAGGTCGATAAAGTTCTTTTTGGCCAGAAGGGCGCGTCCCATTTTATAGGTGAACCTTATGTCGAGGGAGCCTATGTGGAATGTGAAAGAGTTGCCGATAAACGTCTGAAAAAAGTAATAGCCTTCAAGTACAGGGACAGGAAAAGCTCTCAGTCCAAGAAGGGGCACAGGCAGGATGTTACGGAGCTTGTAGTAAAAAAGATACATTTCCCGGAGGCTCTGAAGGCGTCTGAGGCTAAAGAAGAGAAGAAAGAGACAAAAACTAAAAGCGATAAGAAGTGATCAGTGATCAGTGACCAGTGATCAGTTTCTTACTGTTGACTGATGACTGACGGCTGATCACTCTCCGAAGGAGATAATCATGGCACATAAAAAAGGACAGGGTTCTTCGCGGAACGGACGCGATTCAAATTCACAGAGACTTGGCGTGAAAAGATACGGCGGACAGGAAGTGACCGCGGGCAGTATAATCATCAGGCAGCGCGGGTCTCATTATAAACCGGGTGTGAATGTCGGAAAGGGTAAAGACGATACTCTTTTCGCGATGTGCGAGGGCGTTGTCAAGTTCTCCGGTACCCGGGTCGTGAACATAATCCCGAGCTGAAATGCTTATCGACCAGGCTAAGATCTACGTTTTCGGCGGAAGAGGCGGAAACGGGTGCCAAAGCATCTACAAAGACATTTTTAACAGGAAGGGTGTCCCAGACGGTGGCGACGGCGGTTCGGGCGGCAACGTAGTAGTCCACAGCGATCCCAATCTAAATACACTCCTCGATTTCAGATACAATCAGCATCACCGCGCCGGTAGAGGCACGCATGGAAGTTCAAATAAGAAGATAGGCAAAAGGGGCAAGGATATCGTTTTGCGGGTGCCGGTGGGCACTATCGTGAAAGATCTTGATACGGACCTTATTATTCGGGATCTTGACCGTGAAAACGACAGCGTGGTCGTCGCCAAAGGCGGAGCCGCAGGCAAGGGGAACGCTAAATTAAAGGTAGCCACCGAAGGAGCTGAAGGCGAGACCCGGACACTTCTTTTTGAGCTTAAGATGGTAGCTGACGCGGGGCTCATAGGATTCCCAAACGCGGGAAAGTCGACGCTTCTTTCAAAAATATCAAAAGCGCATACAAAAATAGCGCCGTACCCATTCACTACGAGAAGCCCCAAGCTGGGAGTGGTAGATCTTTCCGAAAATAGTTTTGTAGTCGCGGACATGCCGGGGCTTATTGAGGGCGCTCACGAAGGGAAAGGGCTCGGAGACAGGTTTCTGCGTCACATAGAAAGAACAAGAGTCCTTGTGCATATTGTGGACATAGTGCCGCTTGACGGGGCGGACCCGGTGGAAAATTATCACAAGCTTGAAAAGGAACTGGAACTTTATAACGCGGAGGTACACGCTAAACCCCGCATAGTAGTGGCAAACAAGATGGATATGCCCGGGTCTTTTGAGAATCTGGAACGACTTTCTTCCGCTATTGACGTAAAGATATGGCCCATATCCGCCATAAAAGGCGAAGGGCTCGCTGAATTAACAGGGACCATATACGGAGAGATAAAAAATGTCAGAGAAAAAGACGAAGAGAATAACGGTAAAGATAGGGACGAGAGTACTTACTGACCGCAACAACAGGATAGACCGCAAGGTGCTTAAGTCTCTGGCGGACCAGATATCTGTGCTTATAGAAGACGGTATCGAGGTCATTGTAGTATCATCCGGAGCCATAGGAGCCGGGCTGGGGCTTTTAAAACTGGACAAAAAAGGCAAGTCGCTTTCAGAACTGCAGGCTATCGCCAGCGTCGGGCAGACCCACCTTATGGACATGTACAATGAGTGTCTGGGCAGCAAAGGGCATATGGCCGGACAGATACTTCTTACACAGGAGGATATTAACGACCGCAGGAGGTTCCTCAACATCAGATATACCATAAACACTCTTATCCAATATGGAGTGGTTCCGGTCATAAATGAGAATGATTCGGTATCGACCGAAGAGATCAAATTTGGGGACAATGACAGGTTATCGAGCCTCGTGGCTGATATCTCGGCATCGGACGTGCTTATAGTGCTGACGGACGTGGATGGTCTTTATGACAAGAAGGGCAAGATCGTAAGGCATGTACATTCGGTGACGGGAAACATAAAAGACCTATGCAGAGGCAAGGGATGCGAGGAGAGTACCGGAGGAATGATAACCAAGCTGGAAGCCGTACACAACGCCGCTATTGCCGGTGTCAGGAGTGTTATCGCTAAAGGCAGGAAAAAGAACGTACTTCTTGATATCGTGGCCGAGAAACAGGTCGGGACCATGTTCGACGCTCAGCAGAAAGACCTGAAGGCGAGAAAAAGATGGATAGCTTTCAGCTTGAAACCGAAGGGGAAGATATCTGTTGACGCGGGGTGCGCGGGGGCGCTGGTCAAGAATAAAAAGAGCCTGCTGCCCGGCGGAGTGACCGGTATCTCCGGCAGGTTTTCCGAGGGAGCGGTGGTCGACATCGCCTTTGGCAGAAAGACAATAGCCCGGGGGCTATCAAACTACTCATCAGAAGAAGTGCGAAAAATAAAAGGTCATCGAACCTCACAGATAGAGAGTATCCTGGGATATAAGGATTACGACGAGATCGTACACAGGGACAATCTCGTTATTCTGGGGGAATAGTAACTGTAAACAGTGAATAGGGAATAGATCCACGTAGACGATTCCCCATTCTAGTATCCCCAAACTGCAATTCACAATTCTCCAAGATCTGAAGAGCACACGTCTG
>CAZUYM010000116.1:1331-4378 GCA_964624805.1 uncultured Planctomycetia bacterium | reverse complement strand
GTTCGAACCCTTGCCCGCCAGCCACTTTGAAAATTTGGGCCTCCGGGCGTCCTTCCAAAGAGGGCGGACCCCTGCGGCCCCTGCGGGCTGCTGGGAAGCGCAGCCAAATTTCTTTGAGAGGGACCCGATGGTTCCCTCTCAACGGCCTCGCCTGTTTTGCGATGCAAAACAGAACGGCGGGCCTGCTCACCCTCCTTTATTGGAAGCTGAGCGTACGACATAAGAGGTTAGTGTAGCAAGGATTCGAAGGGAGCCGCTGAACCTTTAGTAAAAGAAGCTTTCGAGCTGGCGAGAAAGCTTAAACAAATGAAGCGGCGGGTGGCCGACCGAAGGCGAATAGTTAATTAAGCCGAGCGACGGAGGAGGCTTAATTAACTGAGATGAGCCGGAGGCGCCGAACCCTTGCCCGCCAGCCACTTTGAAAATTTGGGCCTCCGGGCGTCCTTCCAAAGAGGGCGGACCCCTGCGGCCCCTGCGGGCTGCTGGGAAGCGCAGCCAAATTTCTTTGAGAGGGACCCGATGGTTCCCTCTCAACGGCCTCGCCTGTTTTGCGATGCAAAACAGAACGGCGGGCCTGCTCACCCTCCTTTATTGGAAGCTGAGCGTACGACATAAGAGGTTAGTGTAGCAAGGATTCGAAGGGAGCCGCTGAACCTTACTCGGGTTCATGGCAAGAAAGAACAAAAAGGAAATATGAAAAATTTTACAGCAGTCATACTTGCGGCAGGACTAGGGACCAGGATGAAGACGGATACTCCCAAGGTGCTTCATCTTGTGGGGAACAAGACCATGCTTGGCCGCACTATAGGAAGTCTGCGTAAAGCCGGAATAGACGATATCATAGTGGTCGTGGGCTACAAGGCGGATATTATCGAGCAATATTTCAAGGATGTCCGATTTGCCCGGCAACCGGAACTCCTGGGAAGCGGAGATGCTCTGGCGCACGCTGTCGATTATATGCCCGAAGGGCCGGGAAGCGTGCTTGTCACCTGCGGTGATACACCGCTGATCACGGAAGAAACCTACCGCTCGCTTGCCGGAGAACATCGAAAGACAAAAGCGTCATGCACTCTTCTGACGGCAATCGTGAATGACCCTGCCTCGTACGGTAGGGTAGTGAGGGACAAGAAAGAAACCATTTGCAGGATCGTCGAAGAAAAAGACGCGACAAAAAAAGAAAAACAGATCTCGGAAATAAATGTCGGAACATATTGTTTTCAGAAAGCCGACTTAAAGCGGTATATAAGGGATATCGAACTTAACGAGAAGAAAAAAGAATTTTATCTGACAGACATAGTGGACATACTGACTAAAAACGGGAAAAAGATCAGTTCCCGCGAATGCGATCCTGAAGAGATGATCGGCATAAACTCCAGAAAGGACCTGGCGGTGGCTAACAGTATACTGAACAATAGCATGCTTGAGGAGGTTATGGCATCGGGCGTGACAGTGGTCGATCCCGCGACGACAAGGATAGACGAAACCGCTGTTATAGGCAAAGATACCGTTATTTACTCGAATACAGTGATAGAGCAGGATGTTGAGATCGGTACCGGATGCAGGGTAGGCCCGTTCGCCAGGCTCAGGCCCGGAACAAGGATCTCTGAAAATGTCACGATCGGGAATTTTGTGGAACTGAGCCGTACTGAGGTCGGCAAGGGGAGTACCGTAAAACATCATACATACCTTGGCGACGCGTCGGTCGGGAAGAACGTCAATATAGGCGCGGGCACTATCACGGCAAATTACGACGGTTCGGAAAAACATGGGACAGTGATCGGTGATGACGCCATGATAGGAGCAGGGGTTATTCTCATAGCGCCCGTCAAGGTAGGCAAAAAAGCCCGGGTAGGAGCGGGAAGCGTTGTTACGAAAAAAAATAACGTGTCCGCCGGGACCACGGTCGTAGGCATTCCGGCCCGGCCTATCAAGGAAGACGGACAGAAATAGACGACAATAGCGATCTTACTTAAAAAGGGGAAAACATGGACAAGCTGACGATTTTCACAGGCAATGCCAATCCTGAACTTACAAAAGACATATGCAAGGAGCTTAAGGTCTCGCTCGGGAAGATAGCCGTGAAACGCTTCAAGGACGGCGAGACCAGAGTCAAGATCGAGCAGAATGTACGGGGAAAAGATGTTTTTGTGGTTCAGCCCACCTGCGAGCCGGCGAATGAGAACATGATGGAGCTTTTGATAATGATCGACGCCGTCAAAAGAGCTTCGCCCAGAAGGATCACGGCGGTTCTGCCGTATTTCGGATATGCCAGGCAGGACAGAAAAGACCAGCCCCGAGTCCCGATTACCGCTAAGCTTGTAGCCAACCTTCTGACCCGTGCTGGCGCGAACAGGATCATCACTATCGACCTGCACGCCGGTCAGATACAGGGATTTTTTGATATCCCGCTTGATCATCTTTACGCAGTCAGGATATTCGAAGAATATTTCAAAAAGAAGAATATCAAAGATATCGTAATAGTATCGCCGGATGTCGGGGGCATAAAAATGGCACGCGCCTACGCGAAACGTTTTGAAGCGGGGCTGGCGATAGTGGACAAGCGTCGTATCAGCGATATTGAAGCCGAAGTAATGCATATCATGGGTGATGTTGACGGAAAGAACGTTATTATTGTGGACGACATTGTTGCTACCGCGGGCAGTCTGGCAGAGGCGGCCGCGGCACTGAAAAAGAACGGCGCGAAAGATATATATGCCGCGATCACGCACCCGGTATTATGCGGGCCGGCGATAGATAGGATAAAAGGCTCCGAGATAAAAGAGCTGGTAGTAGCAGATACGATCCCCCTGTCCGAGGAGAAGAGAATCCCCGGGATAAAACAGCTATCTGTCGCGGTTCTCTTGGCGGAAGCTATCAGGCGGATACATAATGAAGAATCAATAAGCGCGTTGTTTGAATAACAGCGTATAGCGTTTAGCGTATAGCGAGCAGTCGTAAGCCTGTGCGCGGATTTTTGTAAGCTGAACGCTACTAAAAGAGGAAAGGTGAGCTGATGGAAAAAGTAAAGTTGAAAGGTCTGGTACGGG
>CAZUYM010000116.1:0-1231 GCA_964624805.1 uncultured Planctomycetia bacterium | reverse complement strand
TAAAAGAGGAAAGGTGAGCTGATGGAAAAAGTAAAGTTGAAAGGTCTGGTACGGGAAGGGTTAGGTAAGGGTTCCTGCAAACATTTGCGCAAGGAAGGTCAGATTCCCGCGGTGGTGTACAAGGAAGGCAAGAAAAGTGTAAGTATACAGGTTGATGCCAAGGAGCTTAGGCATGCTTTACACACCGATGCCGGAGAGAACGCCATAATAACGATGGATGTTTCCGGCGGCGAAAAAGACCAGAAAAAAACGGTAATGGTCAAAGAAATACAGCTCCATCCCATCAATGACGATTTTTTGCACGTAGACTTCAAGGAGATATCTCTCAGGGATAAGCTGAAGGTAAAAGTGCCGATCATCGTCAAGGGAGAGGCCATTGGAGTTACGGATAAAGAAGGCGTACTGTCGCAGGATATGTGGGAGATAGAAGTAGAATGTCTGCCCACGGAGATACCTGAAAACCTGGAGGTCCAGGTCGAAGGGCTCGACATGAACGACGCGATCCACGTCAAGGACCTCACGCCTCCGGCTGGTGTCACAATACTTGACGATCCGGAGCACGTAGTTGTTGCCGTAAAACCGCCTCATGCCGAGGAAGAGCCCGAAGAAGAAGAGGGCGAAGGTGAAGGCGAACCCGAGGTCATCAAGAAGGGTAAGGGCGAAGAAGAAGGGGAAGAGGCTGCCGAAGAAGGCGGAGCGGAATAGCAGCCTTAAACCGTCGTATAACAGTATCTCTATGCTGTAGCATCGGAGAGCGAGATACGCGATACGGGATACGATAATATGAAGATCATAGCGGGACTGGGTAACCCCGGGTTCAGATACAGAAATACACGGCATAATGCCGGATTTTTAGCACTGAAACTTCTGGCCGCTGAGACGGGCATAGGTATCCGCAAAAAAGGTTATGGTGGGGTATACGGGATCGGTCGCATCGAAGGGCAAGAGGTGATCCTTTTTGAGCCGCTGACATACATGAACCGTTCCGGAGAAGCGTTGAAGGCGCTCTGCAGCGCTAAACTGGAAGAAAATACGGATCTTCTGATCGTAACAGACGATTGTAACATCCCCCTGGGAAGTATCAGGTTGCGTGAACAGGGTTCGGCAGGTGGACATAACGGTCTTAAGTCCATCATCGAACAGATCGGGAATGACTTTACCCGCTTAAGGCTGGGGGTCGGTAACGGAAGCGGTATGGAGGATATGTCCTCGTATGTTCTGTCCGCGTTTC